>CAUJDY010000117.1 GCA_963169805.1 Bdellovibrionota bacterium
AGATACAGGAGCCTGTAGAACATGTTTGCAGCTCAATGATAATAAACAAGCAACGTGCTCACCGAATCTTCAGAATATTAACTTGGATACAACGTGTGCGGCGTCGTGCTTAGATTCAGATCCAGGATCTATTTTTTATTGAAAGCTGACACATAGAGAGCAGACGGCAAACTTAGATACATGGTGGCCATGTCATGCAAAGCCAAATACAGTGCCAGGAGTGGCAGCAATTACGTATCAAGATATCTCAGGGAGTTTAAGCTCTACACAGACAACGACTCAAGCCACAATACAGATTAGCGGCCTGCCATCGAGAAGAGATTGGATCTTAGATGTGAGGGCTCTAGATACAGCAGGGCAGATCTTTGGTACTTCCTTTTTAACTCGTGCGGATGAAGCCGATCTTCCAGCTACCGGATTTAGAGATTGTTCTTGTGATGGAAGTTGCATTTGGACAACTACGGCAGTGGGCGCGCCTTGCTCTGCAGGACCAGCTCCAACATGTCCCGTAGGAACTCCTGCTGGAACACCAATTGTGATTCCTCCTGCTGTCGTCAACTACTCTGTACAATGTGAACATCCTGATTTTCCTGGAGTTGCAATTCAAAATCATAATTGTGTTGGATCAGGACCTGTAACACCTCAAGCTTGCCCAGGGGTTCCATGCGTTCCCGCTGCAGCACCAAATTATATTTGCTCGGATTGGCCCGCCGTTTTTAGTGCATGTGCGGGCGGATTTCAATCTCGTACTGGACAGTGCTATGATACAACTCCAAATCCAGATGTTGCAGTAGCGAATGTGAACTGCAGCGGTATTGCTGCAACACCAAATTGTGTAGAAACCATTGTGTGTGGCGGCCCTCCTCCTCCAACGTATTCCTGTGAGGATTTTTCAGATTGGACGGACTGTACTCCAGATTGTATGAACCAAACGTGCGAAGAAACACGCACAGGGACTTGTAGAGACGATGATGGTAACGATGCCCCAGGAATGTGTGGGCCGTTCAATTGTGTAGAGACACGCACAGACACCGCAACAGGTTGCGCGTTCACATGCGATACATCCGGAGTTACCGAATCTGGCTGCTCGGCAGGGCCATGCAACGAACCTGGAGAAATTACGAGCACAGGGGCCGTTTGCCGTGACGGCGCTAATAATGTTGTAGATTCGTCCAACTGTGGAGGAGACTGTAACCCCCCACCACGCTCCTGTGACCGAGGGTGTACTGCTGATTGTGTTGAAGTTGGAGATTGGTCTCCAGAGCCATGCTCGACTCCTTGTGGAGTAGAACCTCCAAACTTACAAACACGAACAACTGAATGCCAGTTCTCTGACGGAACAGATGCCGGAGGCGCCTGCGCTGCCGCCTGCACAGGTGTTACAAGAGAGTGTGCACCTGAAGCCTGTGCAAATTGTGGAGCACTCGCACATGGAGCCTCTCAAGATATCACAACTTATACATCTGCAACGGGAACCTGTGAAACTCCTTGTGCAAGCTCTGTTCAAACACAGACATGTAGCAACGGAGTTTTGAGTCCTGATTTGTCAGGAGCAATTTTGAGCTGTACAAATCCGCCTACCCAACCTATTGAATGTCCTCCTAATATCACTAGCTGTGATGCAGGCTATATACTTTGCTCTAGCTGCACGTTTCCGCCTGGCACATGCCCTCCTGGCGTATGCTGCGAAGGTGTTTGTGAATCCGAAAATTACTGTAAACCCACCATGGAAGGTCTTTCTTGTGATCCATGTTAGAAACATGATTCTATTGATCCAAACACACAATAAATAAGGCGAAGTGGAAGCACCATATGTCCTTTCTTGATGGCTCCATTCTGGCATCTCGTTAGAGATTTTTCATTACAAGTCACTCTGTAATAGCCTGCTTACACTTTGAGCTGTATACGTATTTCTATGAAACTTGTATCACTTATTCTTCTATTATCGATGGGCACTGCACACTCTCAGGAATCTGTATCTGGGTACTGCCAAGCCGACAGAAACATGTCATTTGAACTCACACTAACAACGCTCAAACTCCGCTCGCAAAATATTGATTTTGAAATTCCTCTTGAAGAAGGCTTCTTTAGCGCATTTTTAAGCCAAGACGATCATTATGAGTATGATTTTGAACCGATAACGGCACTCACAGAAGATTCAAATTACCAATACGAAGTCAGCTTGATTGAGCCTGATCGTGTCCAAAATAAATCTCTCCGAGTGACTATACAGAGCCACACACAAATGGTTTCCAAAACTTGGTACAATAAGTTTCTTGGAAAATGGGTCGGAGTTGAAAAACTACCTACAGAAAAATTTGAGTTTTATATTGCTTACAGAAAAACAGGTCGCCCTTCTCAAATGCTCATGAGAGTTTACAATTTATCAGAAGATCAATCTGAACTTGAAAAGATTTTGGAACAAAGCTGCATTATTGACACTGTATCGAGTGAAATAGATTTCCCTCGTAATTAGCACCAAAAATTAATAAATTGTGAATGAATTCCGAAAAAGACTCAGATGTTTTCTGAGCAGCCACCAGCTGATTGTACTTTTGAACATAGAAGCTGAGTGTTCCAAATTCATTTGCAATACTTTCTGTTTGTGAAGATAAACCCAACTCTTGCATCAGTTGAGATAATTCTTGGTTTTTAATTTCATTTCTTCTTTGAATCTCCGCTATACGCTCAGGTCCCACTGGAAACCCACTTAAACTTTGTGCCCACTCAGAAGCACCCGTTCCACACACATAGCTTGGAGTTGGACCAAGACCGCCTCCACCTGGAGGTTGACTTCCGCCTGGAGTTCCCCCATCTGTAACACCAGGATCATTTGCAGGCCCCGGATCAATATCACAGTTTGGATCGCAGTTCACATCAGTCACAACCGGAGTCACACTTATACCACTACAATTCTGATACGTAATGAGTAACCCAATGATTGCCAGGGAAAATAAGAAAAACCTCATATTACTTTTTCGGATGTAAGGCCCTCTATTCTTTAGACTTTTGACAGTGAAGAACAATTTTTGTTTCACGGCTCCAAACAAACTTCCAAAGTTCATATATCAAATTTAGCAGACCTTTTAGCGGCATTGCATTTGCTTTTACATAGTCAAACACGAAGAGGTTTCAAATGTTGCTAAAAGTTAGTGTAACTTTGATATTAGGATTAGTAGCGGTTCAGCAAACCCACGCGCAAAACGCATGTCGTGAGTATTTTGATGATATCGCAATCTTTTTGCCTCAACAGTTTGGTTTAAAGTACGCAAATGAATACCCTGGACTTCTATTCCAAAGAACACCTATGCAAATTTATGCCTTAGAAGTTGAAGCACAAAATATTCTCAATGGATTAAAATCAAAAAAACCGAATTATAGCCCTCTTAGAAGATATAAAAATGCAACTCAATCCAGCGGATGGTACACACAAATAGAAACAAAAACCTCTCTTAGCGATAGATTAAGAGATTTACTTTCTGAACTTGGAGCAACTGCTATGAATTCTAAAGCAAAAAGTTCAGAGATAAGTGATCATGATCGCGCACAGATTAATTTAGCCTACAAAGAGAAAGCTAACGCCATATTAGAAAGCTTAAAAGAAGAAGTTAAAGCCTATGAAGATTTGGCGTACCGATTAGATTTTATACTTCCAGATATGCAGAATATTAGTGGTGAAGCTAAATCACTCTATGACCTCTACAGAGAAGGAAACTTACGCGCATTATTACTTTATAAAAGATACCTCCCATATTTTGAAGCTCACAGCAAGCACGCATCCAATTTACTAGAGACAACACTACCGGTTACAATGAACTTTGGAACAGAAGAAAATCCAATTATAATAGACGACGTACAATTAAGCCCTACTAGAATTAGTCTTAAACATTTGGGCATTACACAATCCCAATCTCAAGTAGATAGCAGTCCTCGAGTGATTCGAGATACACCAACTCAAAGAGATCCAAGGCAAGAGCGTTATTCAAAATCATGGGAACCCTCCCAGAGAGCCCCAGCGCCAGAAAGAGTTCTTCCTCCAAATCACCCAGATGTGATTAGACAACGATACTCCCAAACACCGAAATACGCATTGCCACCATCTTCGAGTGCAAAATCCGAAGTTATTGCAACAACTCTAAGATATGAAGTTTCTTTAAGCGTTCGACCTTCTCGCATCCCAGGAGCGCCTGCATATAGAGATGTTGTTGCCACGTATCGAGAGTGGGCTAAGCAAAATAATTTAAGTGATTCCATACATTTCACACATACTGGCAGTGCCAATGCGCCCATGATCGTAACTTTAACTGATAGGGCTCCCCTTGGAACCTTTGAAAAATTTCAGACTGCATTTAGCTCTCAAATTTCACGTGTAACGGAGGCTGGTACACCAAAGACTGTATCCTATTACAACCTACGAATTCGTGCGCATGATCCATCCGGTGCGAAACGCACTCCAGAGGAAATTAATCGTAGATTAGAAGAATGGCTATCTCTTAATGGTCTTTCAAAATCTGAAGTTCAAATTCGCTTTACACCCGGATCAAGTGATTCGATTGTTCAACTCCATATTTTCTCAAATCGCACAGATAAAATATTACAAAAATTAATGTCTGATTTTGCTTGGATGAGCCCTGAAACTCAAAAAACAACTCAGATTATTAGTCCATTTGTAGAAAAAGAAGATTTAAATTACTAATAAAAGGAGATTTCCATGATTAAAATTATTTTTTCAATTCTGATTGTAGCCATTATGGTTACAACAGCTGCGGCAGTTGCTGGTAAAAATGATGATAATTTATATCAAACCTACGTCTGTGAAATTGAATTAACAGGCAATTCGGCAGTAAATCTTATTAACTCTCGCATTGAGATCTTTGGAGATAGTCTATTTGAAGTAAGTGCGATCAGCGAAGAAGATGCTAAAGATAAGTTTTTGAAGAAGATTGCAAATAATTATTCTATTATAAATAGAAAAATAACATTTATCCTAGAAAAAGTAATAGCTACGGGAATAATTGTACGCCTTGATTGCAATTTAAAAAAATAGGCTACACAAATATTACTGGAAAAACACGCGCACTTCTTTGATCTTTTCACCGTCCTTCTCTGTATGGACGGTTTGACTTTTACCTGCGCCGTAAATTCTAACCGGAACATTCATTTTTCGAGACTTATCCAAAACTTCTCGAACTGTTAAATTTAAAAACTGCTCTTCAATTGGACGACTTTCTAACACCACTTCCGCTGCAAGTTTTTCGACTATCTTTTTTTGCTTTTGCTTTGTTTTTTGTATGAGATTATCTTGAGAAAGTAAGACAGGACTCATACCTGATTTTCGAATAGCATACGATCCTACTTTGGCAAAAAGAGGGGCCGCTACCTCAGACCCGTAGTATTTCTTATTTTTTGGATTATCGACCGCAACATATATGACGTACTTAGGTTGATGAGCTGGAATGATACCGGCAAATGAAGAGATATAGGCCCCTTTTAAATACCCCTTACCACTTGGATCTACTTTTTGTGCGGTTCCAGTTTTTCCAGCAACAGGAAATCCAGCAACTCGAGCTGCGACGGCTGTTCCCTGTTGGTTTGTAACACCTGTTAACATTAAAAGCATTGTTTGAGCTTGTTCTTCAGAGAGTACTCGCCGAATCGTTTTAGATTCAAAATCCTCTCTCTCACCAGTTTGTGAATCCAAAACAGATTTAACTAGCAAAGGCTCCTTCAATACACCTCCATTAGCAATAGCAGCGTATGCATTTGTAATTTGTAAAGCTGTCGTCGCAATCCCATGACCAAAAGAGACATTTGCGAGTTTAACCTCTCTCCACGGCCCCGGCGGAACAATTCCTTTTGAGTCACCACCTAGAGTAATTCCTGTTTTTGATCCAAAGCCAAAATCTTCTAAAATAGACTGTGTTTGAGTTGCCCCCAATTGAAATCCAATTTTTACCATGCCGATGTTAGATGATTTTGCTAAAATCTCACTTGCCGTCAACCACTCAAACCTATGCTTTGCATCTGATTCTTTAATTATTCTATCTTTAACTTTAAAAAAACCTTTTTCACAGTAGTACTTAGAATTAGGTTTTAATTTCCCCTCTCTCAGAGCACCAGCTACAATAAATGGTTTTAAGGTGCTTCCGGGTTCGAACGGCTCCACGATTACACGATTTTTACGAGATTCTTCTGGCGCTGAAAGGGCCGCATTCGGATTAAAATCAGGCACAGATGCCATTGCCACAACTTCATTTGTGTGCGCTTCCATCACAACACCAACAGCAGAGTCAGCGTTATGCTCTTCCATCGCAATACGTAGCTCTTGCTCTAATGTATGCTGAATCTCTCCATCAATTGTAAGCTGAATACTTAAGCCATCCGGTTGATCGTTAAAGAGTTTGCCACTCACTATTAAAGGTCTTCCTCGTGCATCTTTTTGAACAAGTAGCTTTTTTTGGTTTCCAGAAAGTGCATCATTGTACTTCATCTCAAGACCTTCTAAACCTTGCCCTTCTTGTCCAACAAAGCCTAGAGCGTGTGAAAGTAAGTTGTGGTTTGGGTATATTCTTTTTGATTCTTCGACAAATCCAATTCCGCGTATTTTGTAACTCGAAATTCGATCTTTCATTTCCTCATCCATTTTTCTTTCTATCCAAACAAACTTTTTATCTTTATCAGAAATCATACGACGAATTGATTTAGGATTTTTCTTCAGAAGACTCCCAAGTTTGTATGAAACATCCGTTGCATTTTCAATTAAGGAGGGATCTGCAAATAAAGAATAAGACGTTATCGAAGCCGCTAATTCTTTGTTATTTCTATCCCAAATAATTCCACGGCTAGGCTGTAACGTGACAACCCTTCTAAATTGTTTTTCTTTTAATACTTTGAATTTCTCATGAGGTAAGACCTGCACCGAAAATGCTCTTAAAAGAAGCAACGCCCATATTGAAAAAAGAAGCCCTATAACTACGAATAATCTGTATTTGCGAAAGTTCATGAATTTATTTTAGACCTGTCGCTCTCACCAATAAAGCATTGGTCAGAAGCCTAGTCTTTGATCTAGATCCGTGTTAGTTAACCAACACTTCAAAACGAGGGGAATCAGACGTGTTAAGAGTTTTTCTCAGTATATTACTGATTTTAAGCCATATCCCGGTAGCTGGGCATGCACAAGATTGGAATCAAATTTGGAAGCCTGAAAATAGACCTTCTTTTCGTCCACGACTCACGCAAAAGGAACTCTACCTACAGCCTCAAGAAAAACACATAGATACCAGTGTTGGAATTCCTTTAGGCACGCATTCAGAAGGCGATTTTAAAAATTCACTCACTCAAATCGTACAGCTTAAAGGGAAGGAATCCCTTAGAAACTCCAAGATTTACATATTGGGAGTACAAATGGGACAAGAAAGGATAGCATCGGAGCACTATCAGCGCCTTGTTGAAGAACTCAACCTACCTAACTTAAATCTTCAAATCATTGTTTTATCTGTCCCAAAACAAATGCTCCTCGAGCTTTCGATTGAAAATGCAAAAGCTGTTTACCAGAACCTTCATTATTTTTTTCCAAGTTTAAAACGAGATTATCAAACACCTACATGGGGCGAAGTCACTTCAGGATTTAATGCTAATCTCCTCATTGAAATTCCTACGATTGCTTTTTTATTTCAAAATATGCCCACTACAGACGCGTCCATGACGGCAATTTCGCATGCCACGCTTATTGGTTCTTATATTGTGTTTCAAAAGACACTTGGCAATTGGATTAATAGAGCCGGAACAAGCAATCGCTCAGCTTTTTTAAAACAGGCTTCACTTTCGCTCCCGTTCATTTTGAATTTTAATGTTTTTGGAAACTTCTCGCAAATTGTGAATTTTGTAAATACCAATGGCTACGAGGCGGCTGTCGCACAGTTTCCCCATGAAGTTGCTAATTTTGTTACAACGCAAGGATTTACGCTTTTCTTGCAAACTCTGTTTTATACAGTTGTGATGTCACGGGGAATACGAAATTGGGTGAACATGCAATCTGGGACAGAAAATGTAAGAGTGGCACGCATCGTCTCTAACTATAACTCAATTCCATTTCTAGCACTTGATGCTGTTTTCCTGGCAATGGCATCAACAAACCATTCTCCGCTAATGTCTGTTGGCTATTTTGATGTCAATATGGGTCACCTTCTACTTGCAGCACTGACTGCAGCAGGAGCAATTCTGGCTGTAAAGCCTTCTCTTTTGGACCCCACAATTGGATGGTACAGATCCTACGAACGACTAAAGGCGAAACACTTCCCCCCTAGCTGCTCAAAATACTTCAATTAGAATAAGGCGCCTGCCGACTTTTTGATGACCACCGCATCTAATGCGGTGGTCATCAAAAAGTCGGCAGGCGCCTTTGGTAAAATTTATTCGCATCTAGATTATCCCCTTCAAATTGTTTATAGTGCATGTGCGTGAAACTGTTTTTTTTAAGCCTTATTACTATAAGCACACTTGGGGTGTCGGCAAATCATCTTAATGGTTTTTCCACCGATGGCTGCTCCCGTGCACCAGATGGATATCTTGTTTATAATCGAAATGCTATTTTAAGATGCTGTGTACTTCATGATGTTTGGTATTGGTTGGGTGGAACAGCTCAGCAGCGCCTAAATTCAGATCAAGAACTTTATCAGTGTGTTCTAAATGCCTCTGGATCAGAGTGGCTTGCTTACGCATACTACTGGGCTCCAAGAAACTTTGGCGGACCAGAACGTAATACTTCTTATCGCTGGGGTTACGGATGGCATAAGAACCGAATGTATTCAGCAATTGGCGGCAACGGAGAATTTATTCGCAACGATTTATTTAAATGGGTTCAAGAACTATCTAATAAAGAACTTATTTCTCTTGTAGAATAAGTCATTTAACTTAAACGGGCTCTACGATAAGTTTCGCAGAAATAAAAAAGAATCTTATATAACTATATTATGCAATCGCCATCCTAGTTTGTGAGGGCGATTCTTTCACCAGATATTTGCACGATCTGTCCCTTTTGAGCTTTCTTTAAAGATAATCGTCTTTCTGCAAAAGTTTCGATGCGCTCTGGACGTGTAAGCTGAGCATAAGTCATTTCCTTGAGACGCTTTTGCTCTGTGAGACTTTTAAGCTGACGAGATTCTTTTAAGAGTGAATACCCCATACGGCGCACTTCCATTTTCGAAAAAACTATGGAAAGAAGTGTGAATATCACAAGCAAAACAGAAACAAATGGTCTCAAATCATATCTCGTCTTCATGGTGCCCTTTCAAAGATGCGCAACTTCGCAGATCGCGAACGTGGGTTATTAGATATTTCTTCTTTTGAAGGCTTAATAACCTTCTTAAATAATGGCTTGCCATATTCCTCCAAGGCAAGAAAAAGTCTTTTTACAAGACGATCTTCCAGGGAGTGAAATGTAATAACAAAAAAGTAGCCACCAGCATTTAATTTTTGTACCAGCTTTCGAATTCCTTTTTCTGTATTTGGCAATTCTTGATTAACTTGCAAACGCAGAGCCATAAAACATTCTGTCGCCGGGTGATGTCCGCTTTTTCTCCAACCAAGATTTTTTGCAATCAGATCTGCCAACTCTTTCGTGCGCGTAATACGCTTTTCTTTTCGAGCTGTCACAATAGCCTTAGCCACGCGAAATGATTTACGAACCTCGCCAAGATGATAAAACAAATCTGCAAGATCACGCTCTTCCCATGTGTTTACTATCTCCTCAGCTGTTAGTGGTTGCTGAGGATTCATTCTCATATCCAGTGGCCCATCATGAAGGAAGCTAAAGCCCCGTGTTGCCGTATCAAGCTGCGGGCTACTAACCCCCAAATCCATCAAGATGCCGTCGAATGTTGCGTTCCCTAAGATGTCTTCATTTGCAAAATTCGTATGAGCCAACTTTAATTTTTTTTGTTGAACCTCTTCCGGGAATGCACTCTTGCCGTACTCAATTGCATCCGGATCTTGATCTAATGCTGTGATCTCGATCCCCGGAAAAGATTCCATTACTTTTCGTGTATGCCCACCTCTTCCAAAAGTCGTGTCTAAAAAAGTTTCTTTAGATCCCTTCTTTTCGGAAAAGATACTGATGATTTCTTTCACCATAATGGGTTTATGAAGTTGCTCACTCATCGCTGTCCATCTCTGCTATTACTGTAAGTGTCTGGTCAAAATTTGTAGTCACGCTGCCGTAATATTTCTTCCACTGCTTATGCGACCAAACCTCAAACTTCTTACCCATTCCGACAACTACAACATCATCTTCTAGTTCTGCAAAAGTTCTTAATCCCTGAGGAACTAAAATTCTGCTGTTTTTGTCTGGTGGTGTTTCTTGCCCTCCAGAAAGATAAAACCTCTGGAATGCCATCACTTCGGCCTTCAGGGAAGAGAGCTTAGAAATTCTTTTCTCGAGTTTTTTCCATTCATCAAGAGTATAAACATCTAAAAATTTATACCCATTGGAGTAGCCGTTTGTCGTCACAAGTTGCTTATCTTTGGCCACTAGCTCTCGAAAAGAACTTGGTAAGCTTAACCTACCCTTCTCATCCAATTTGAGCTCAAAGCGCCCTCGAAACACGACTCACCATCCTGGTGTTGTTGTATGGAACCTAAAAAACATCCTATCTTTTAGGTACAAGCCCATCCTTGGGCTCCGAGATATCATAAGACTACCCACATAGTCCCACTTTATCCCACTACCTACCACTCTAACGCATTTTTTAGGTGCGTCAAGTCTGGATTCATGATTACGATATAGGCATATGCTTTCATGTCCGAAGTGTGGATTTCAACAGCCTAAAGACCGGTACTGCGCCAAATGCGGTGTCAACATCGAGTCTTATAAACGTCCAAAGGAAAGCGCTATCAGCTTAACCTTTGGAATTCTCAAGCCAATTGCAATATTTGTAACAATTCTTTTTGTTATCTTTTTAGCTCTCAAAGGGCTTAATAAAACGCTTAATGTTGATTTTGACTTTGCATCTAATGAATCTGAAACCACGCTGACAATAGGCACTCAAGCAGAGAGCATTCGAGTAGAATCGGCAGAGGTTACACCTCAAAATCAAACACCTCCTCGTACTGCACGTGTAGCTTTTGATGCAGTCCCAGCAGAAAGAACACCCACACCAGTCGCACAACCAGTTCGGAAAGTGGTTCCTGATCAAGTTGTTTCAATCACACTCGCCGAAGTTTTTATTCCAGAAGATATGCGCGGGAATAAGCGTGTACTCCAGATAGAGGCTCCTCAAATTTTAAATTCTTTTTTTTCAGATACTGGAAATATAAAGGAAGATGTTTTTACAACTCAATTTGAAGATAATCTTATGATTTATGAAATTTCCGTTCAAATCACAGATCATAAAGATGGTAAAAATATTTTTAAAACTATAGTCCAAAGAAGCCTAAAAACACCTGCTGCAGTTACAATTCCCAACATAGAGACAACTGATACCTTAGAGATGGCTGGCTATTCCATTATTCAAGACACTTTACCGAGGGATCAGCGACTTCAACCACTCACAACACTTCTAAATACTCTTGCTCAATCACAAAACTACCTTGCAAGAAACTCTGAGCTCTCAGTAGTGGTTCATTTTGAACCTACCACACGCGAATAAAATTTACGATACTAAGAATGCGTTATAAAATGATGAAATGCGAGGAGCCGAGCATAGTCCTTCTATGTGAGGACGACTGAGTACGTAGTCAACAAAGCAGTTACATTTTAAAACGTACTCTTAGTTAATATTCTCAACTTGACCAATATATGGAAGATTTCTGTAAAAGTTCTGGTAGTCTAAGCCATATCCAACAACAAACTGATCACCAATTTCAAAGCCGATATGGTCTAACTTTACCTCAGTCTTGAGAGCAGCAGGCTTAAATAAAAGAGAACATGTTGTAATACTTTTCGGCTTTCTTTGCTGTAGATTCTTTTGGAGATAATTCATTGTAAGACCTGTATCTACGATATCCTCAATTAATAAAACATGCTTATCTTCTACTGGTGCAGATAAATCCAACGTTGTCTTAACCTCTCCAGAAGATTTCGTTTTTCCATGATAACTTGAAACACCCAAAAACTCACAAGAAAGATCTGTATCAATGGAACGGATCAAATCTGAATAAAACATAAAAGAGCCTTTGAGGATGCAAATAGCAACAAGGTCTTTGCCTTTAAACTTATCTGTTAGGGCCTTACCAAGCTCTTCAACTCGATCTTGAATTTGTTTTTCAGTAATTAACGTCGATATTTTTAAATCCATAGAAGCCCCTTTAGACGCTCGTTTGTACATCATTTGTACGCGGATTAAAAGTCATTTGTTCTTCAAAGTGAGGGTCAAAACACTGCCTGCAGCGTGCCTCGTAAGAATCAGCCGCTCCAACCAAAACAGACTCGCTAGAACGCACTGTTCTTTGTGTTCTTGAAGCCACTCCACCACAACTCATACATACAGCATGCTGCTTTGTTACAGATTCAGCTACAGCCATGAGCTCTGGCATGGGATGAAAAGGCTCCCCTTTCCAATCCGTATCAAGCCCCGCTACAATCACTCGAATTCCTCGATTAGCAAGAATCTGGGCAACATCCACAATCTCAGGTCCAAAAAATTGCCCCTCGTCAATACCTACGACACGAGTTGTGTCTTTAACTAACTTTAAAATATCAGCAACAGAATCAACAACCATGGCTTGTATTTTTTGATCACTATGCGAATGAATATTTTCTTCTGAATACCGATTATCAATTTTAGGCTTAAAGATCTGAACTCTCTGGCGCGCTATTAGAGCACGCTTCATACGTCGAATGAGCTCCTCAGTTTTCCCAGAAAACATACTGCCAACAACTACTTCAATAGATCCGTTCCATGGAGAATGAGAAGACATGGACACCCCTTTCAAACAAAGAATAGGTTTATGGGTGAGGAACCAAAGATGCAACTCCTGACAAACTACGGCGATAAAAAAGGCACTTGAAAAAGTGCCTTTTAGGTGACCTTTTTAGGGTCGCTTTATTTTTAAGCATATGCTTTTTATATACATGACCTACTGAACAAGTGGCGTACTTAATCCAACTCTCTCATGAAGAGGCTGAAGGACGCGATACGGATTATCTGCATGCTCAATTAAGTAAAGCGAAGGATTTAAATTCTTCTGGAATACCAATGGAATATAAGACTGACCTGGGTAAAATCCACCTTCAAACATTGATCCCGGATCTAATTCAAAAGTAAAAGATATCAACTTACGAGTTCCATAGGACCAATCTGTTGTATCTCCAGCCGCTAGGTATAGCTCTGATGATTTTTGCGGTGTATACCCATTCCACTGAGCCATCGTTTGAGCCATAACCTCATGTACACGGCGATCTGTTTGATCAGGAATTGGATCATAGGTATGACCATATGGATACAAAATCAATTTTGAAAATGTATGAAATGAAAGAAGAGTTGTTAGATTAGGTCTACTTTCAATAAAATCTTTTACTGCCGTTGTCTCTGGCTCACTAAAAGGTCTAGGTCCGCGGTATATATCGGACGAAGGATTTGAACTCGACCCTTCACCACCCCATCCAAAACCATAGTTACGGTTGAGATCCACACCAAACGTTCCATTGGCGTTTCTGATACGGTTTTTTCTCCACATCTTGTAAGACCCTGTGCTGATATCCCACTCAACACCATCTGGGTTGACCATAGGAATAATGTAGATCACTCGCGTCTCGATAAGTCTTTGAATGTCTTTGTTTCCCTTACGATATTCATCCGCTAAGTATTGAGCTAACATCAAAGGCATTTCTGTAGATAAATGCTCGCGTGCATGGTGAGTTCCCAAAAATACGATTCCTGGTTTGTTTAACTCATTTGCAGGATCATTTGTAATCATGATGTTAATTAAATCTCGTCCCTCAACAGATTTTCCAATACTATAAACATGAACGATATCTGAGTTCTTATTTTGCAAATCTACAATTGCATCTGTTATTTCTGCGTAATTATGAAAATTTGAATCATTTGACGGAAAGTCCATCATTTGCATATCGAGAGGAAAACTCACTTCTACGATTCCCATTTTATCGAGAACTGCTTTTTCCTGGAGCTTTGCTAATACAACCACATAGCCATCGTGAACAGATTCAATAACAACGCCTGTATTTGCAATTTTGGTTCTATCTTCTTTTGTTTTTGCGCGAACTTTCATCCAATTAAGATCAAATGAAAAGTTTGTATGAGCCATTGAAAGCAATGGCACTAGCATCAGTGCTACTAAAAATTTCTTCATAAAATTCCCCCTGCTAAAAACTGTAAGGTGCGCCGCACCCTTTTGTCCATATCTGCGT
>CAUJDY010000118.1 GCA_963169805.1 Bdellovibrionota bacterium
GTTTGATGCAATTGCAAGCTATAACTTCAACTCAAAAACATATTTTATAACGCCGGTCAAACTTGTGATGAGTTTAATTATGATTGCGTTTGTTATTATTGAGTTTGTTCCTTTCTTCAAAATTATCAAACCTCACAAAGCTTATTTATTTTGGGGAGGTTTATTAAGTGGTTTTTTTGGAGGACTATCCGGACACCAAGGTGCACTTCGAAGTATGTTCTTGGTACACGCAAATTTAAAAAAGGAAACGTTCATTGCAACTGGAATTTCAATCGCCTGTGTGGTTGACATTGTAAGACTAATTGTTTACTCAGATACATTTTTTACACGGGATATTTTGAATCACTCAAAAATGATTTTACTTTCAGTTCTAGCAGCGTTTTTAGGAGCACTTTTAGGACACAACCTTTTAAAAAAAATCACGTTTGATTTTATACAAAAAATTGTGTCCATACTTTTGTTAATTCTTGCATTAGGAATAGGTACAGGATTCATTTAATTCTTTGCCACATTTTTATTTTACATATAAGCTAACTTTATATGAACAAAACACTCAAACTACTTTACTACAGCGTTTTTTTAGCATCACTTTCTGGGCTCATTTATTATGGGCACCACCTTCAGAATACTAAAACCCCAGGTTTAGAGATTTTAGAACAAGAGCCTGTTTCTGAGCTCTCTCTAGAGGAGGCATTTCCTTATGTCATCGAACCTCGCTCAACGCTCTCATCATCACTAACGGAGCTTGGAGTATCCCCCCAAGTCATTCAAGAAATTGTAACGGCAGCAAAGCCTATCGAAAATTTAGCTCGGATTCGTCCAGGGATTCGCTTCCAAATTTTTAAAGATGAAACCTCAGAAATCCAAGGCATTGAGTTTAGATTTTCTGCAGTTGAAAGACTTTCTGTTAAGAAAATAAGTGGAACTTGGTCTGCGGATAAAATCAAAGAGCAGGTTGATATCCAAGTTGTCACATTCTCTGGAATTGTGAATATGAGTTTATGGGAATCTGCCTTAAATGCAAAAATGGACCCCAATTTAATTTCTGAGCTTGCAGACATTTTTGCATGGGAAGTCGATTTTGCCAGAGAAGTTCGAGTCAACGATCGCTGGAGGCTCACAGTTGAGCAGAAACTCGTTAAAGGTGAGCCGATCGGCTGGGGCTCTATATTAGCAGCTGAATACGAGAATGCAGGGACTTCTTATAAAGCTGTGCTTTTTAGAAATAACGGAGAGGAAATTGGCTACTTTACACCAGATGGCGCAAGTCTTCGAAAAATGTTTTTAAGAAGCCCTATTCGCTACGGGCGCATAACATCTCGCTTTAGCACCAGACGCTTTCACCCAATCCTAAAAATCAGACGCCCTCATCTGGGAGTAGATTATGGAGCACCGATTGGAACACCGATTCGAACGGTAGGAGATGGAACTGTTATATTTGCTAAATATAACGGTGGCGGTGGAAATGTAGTTCGCATCAGACACAACTCCATGTATGAAACGGTTTATAAACATCTACATGGATTTGCAAAAGGCGTCAGATCTGGAACAAAAGTCAAGCAAGGGCAAATTATAGGTTATGTTGGCAATACAGGGCTCTCAACGGGGCCGCATTTGCATTTTGAATTTTATAATTCTGGTCGCTATGTAGATCCACTTACCAAGAAGTTTCCAACAGCAGAACCTGTCGCGCCACATCTTCTTACACAATTTAAAGCAGAAGCTGCAATTCTTCTTACGGGATTACCAGGCTGGGACAGTCTGCAAGCAGCTAATAAAACATCTTCAGATTCTTCTATGAATTAGAAAATAGAGCCTGTGATGAGTCAGGCTCTATGAGAGTTCTTAATAGAATTTAATTTTTTTACGAGCTCTAAACTCGATGTCTTCGAGAGTCTCCTCTTGAAATACATTTTTAAATTTCTGAGACTCTATTTCTGCAGCGGGAGCCTTCTCAAGCCACTTACTGACAAGAGCAACCACTTGAGACTTATCTGTATTATTAAGTAAATTGAATTTTGCTCCATGATTCCCGCCAGCAACAACAAACTTATGAACTTGCTTTCCAGCTTCACTAACTGGAAACTCTCCTGCTGTCCATGGATCAAACTCTCCATAAACAAAAATCACTTTATCTGCTTCATTTCTTACCCATTCCTCAACATCTAGCATAGCTGCATTTGAATAATTGTAAGACACGTTCTCTGGTGTGTACTGATCAATATCGTAATCATATTTACGATATTTTTCTAAATGTGCAGTAAACGTATCTGGGCTTCCTAACTGTGTTGCAGCCTGAAAATAATAAGATACAAATTTTTCTAACCCATCATCTGCATAGGAGGTTGCATCATTAACAGCTGTCATATATGAGAATTTCTCAATTATACTTCCATTCACTGGTATCTTTGAGCATCCATAAAGCGTGTCTTTTGGATTACCGTACTGCCAAAATGCAAAAGATAATTCCATAACGGCATGCTCATAAGCTGCATCTGGTCCCCCTAATTTTTTGTAAACTCCTCCCAAGTGGGGTACAAGTTCATCTCTATGGATCAATAAATCTTTCTGCAAAGACTTAAGGTCTTCTCTACACTGGCTGTACTGATCGCTTCCAACAGATTCAATAAAAATATTATATCTCTGATCCCTAGTGCTAAATGAAAGTGGAGCCACATCCGCAATCGTAACGTCAATATCATCTGGGTAAAATCTACGATGATAAATAGACGTCATCCCCCCCTTACTAGCCCCCGTATTCAGCCACTTAGCTTTATATATTTTTTTAAATACTGTTACTATTCTGTGAAAATCTGCTGCCGACTGCTGAATATTCAGATACTTCCAATCTTTGCTGTCTGGCGTAGATGTGGAGAAAAATCGGTGCTCTACTTGAATTTGATTTGCACCAAATAAGCGTGTAATAGCAGCTTGAGAGATTCCAAAAATACTATAACCACTTGTTTGTAGCACCATTGGCTCCGCCTCATTTTTATGATGAAGAATAAGTTTTTGATAAAACTTTTCTCCCTCTCTTCCAAAATGATTTGTAGGTTGCTCAATTTGGATTTCAAAAACCTTTGCCCCCTGAAGCTCCGTAAGGTATTTCGACTGCACACCCTCAAGGCACTCTAGTTTTTCTTCAATTTTTGTAGCCCCCTCTAAACATGTCGTCTCATCTGCATAAGATGACACCGCCAAAGATATCATGATAAAAAGTATTAGTACTTTCATAGTCTCCCCTCCTAAACATACTGATTAAATGTAGACATAGTGGCAGTGTCATCAAAAACCTAAGAGCTGCATTATGTTATTTTTTGAATTGATTTATGAAGACTTCATTCTATAGATCCAAATAAACGCAGGAGGAAAATTTCTTACTACGACTCCTTTATAATAGGCCTCAAATCCCTGATTTGCATGAAGATGAGTGGGGGATAAAAATGGTAAGTAGGTAAACTGAATCATAACCCCCGTAGGGGATAACACCTGTTTTGCAGACTTAAAAACATTTTCAATTACATCATCAGGTAGATTTAAAAGGGGCAATGATGAAATTATAACGTCCACTTTCCCTCGCATACTCTCCGGTATTAATTCCGCAGCCTTCGTAACATCATCATTTATGACCCTTACATGGGGGACACGCTTAATGACCTTTTGAGCAAGCTCAGGATCTAACTCAAATGAGACGATGGTTTTGGGATCATAGCTGTGGGATAGAGCCTCTGTAATTGGCCCGGCACCCGCTCCAAACTCTAAAATAGCTTTTGCATCATGAGGTATATAGGATATGAGCTTAGCTGCAAGCTGAGGAGAAGAATCAATAACACTTCCATATTGGAATGGGTTTTTAAGCCATTTCTTAAACAGATTATTACTCACTCAACAATTATACCGCAAACCTTATAAAAGTAGATGAAAATCCATTGACGTTCAGAAATCACAAGCGGATTCTTGGTCCCTATGTCTATAGATATCACTTTATTTGGAGTTTCTATCTTTGCAGGTACCGTGGGAGCGCTTCTAGGTCTAGGCGGTGGAGTTATTATTATTCCCACACTCACCCTTTATTATGGAATTGATATGAAGTATGCAATTCCAGTGAGTCTTATCGCCACAGTTGCTACATCTCTTAATGGTACAGTAGCAAACTTCAAGAAAGATCTTGTAAATATCCGAGTGGCAACAGTCTTAGAAACGGCAACAATAATTGGGGCCATTTATGGTTTTTTAATAGCAGGATTTATTGCTGTTAAGTTTCTTTATTACATTTTTGGGAGCTTTCTCATTTTGTCTGCATTTCTTATGCTACGAAAAAGAAAGAATACACTTGCAATTCAATCTGATCCAATAGCAAAAAAGCTACAACTTAATGCCGACTACGAAGTACAAAACGTTGCTTCTGGCTTTTTAATCATGTCTCTTTCGGGAGTTTTATCTGCACTCTTAGGGGTAGGCGGTGGAATTTTAAAAACAGTTGCAATGGATAGTATTATGAAAATACCCATCAAATCTTCATCCGCTACTTCAAATTTTATGATTGGAGTTACTTCTTCCACAAGCGCATTAGGATATCTGATTAAAGGCGATGTGGCCTATTCACTTGTGCCCCCCATTGTATTAGGAATTACAATTGGATCACACCTCGGATCAAAACTTCTTCACATCATAAATCCAAATTTACTCAGACATATTTTTGTAATTGTGCTTATTTTAATTTCAATCCAAATGATACTGAAGGGAAGTAAATTATGAGTCATTTTCTCATCAAAACTCTTCGTTATCTTCTTATTCTTATACTTTTGCTTATCTTCTCTAATTACTTTTTCAACTACCAATCTCTTAAATTAGACAGATATATGATCTATTCCACAACTCAAGAACACCCCTCTCTGATCTTGATTATTGGAATTTACTTACTTCTTATTCTCCCCTTTATAAGAATAATTTTTGTTTCTTGGTACTACTACCAAAGACAGGAGAGAGCTTTATTGGTCTTAAGTCTTTTTTGCCTGTTAGGTTTAGGAATTGGGCTAGCCATTGGTCGAATCCTTTAACCTAGGATGCACGCTAAGCTAAATGTCAAAATGACAAGAATTTTATTTGAAATGTTAAGACTAAATCATTCAAAATAAACAAATGGAAAATCAACTACACAATTCAGAAAATTATTATACACACGAGGCGATCCTTTTCAAAAATAAAGAAGATAAGCTCAAGGCACTTGAGCTTTATGTTCAAAAATATGCAGTTCTTCATTATGAATTCGTTTTTGCAATACAAGCTAACGCATATGCGGACGCAGTTGAAAGATTTAAGCCTTATAAGAACGTGAGTATTTATAATGCGACAGATCTAGCTCAGTATTATGCAGTCCAGCCTGAGTTAATTAAAGATGTCTTTAGTCGCCATGGAATTCCTGCTTTTGAAAAATCTTTTAGCATAAACAGAAATTTATTTGTCTATAGAGAACTCGCAGATGCTCTTATGAGCAAAGGCTTTATTAAGCAAGCATTAACATTGGAGTCTGTATGCTCTGAGTACTTAGTTACAAAAAATGCTTTTATGTTATGTGGATATAGCCAAGATAATTTTATCTGCAAAGATTGGAAATCTCAGTTTGAAGCCGTTTGTAAGTTGCATACAAAAGTTCATACAACAGATGAAGATGAAGCTTGCATACAGTACGGCCATGCTAAACTTCTGCTAACACAGTTAAATTGCAAGTCTGATCCCAGTAAGTTTACAGAATCCTTAAACATTGAACTTAGAAACAACCTAGCATTAATACGTCTAGCTGCTCAGAGCATTGATGGAATTATTTCTAAGCCAAAACTTTCAGAGCATGAGAAAACACAACTTAAGAGACACTGTGGGCACATTAATATTGGGTTAGAAAGAATTATGGAAAAGCTTCAGAAGAGCTAAGCGCTGGTTTGTTTTCGAGCAGTGAGCCACAAACCCACGCACACTAAGCCCCCGCCAAGCATTTGAATGGGGAGTAGGTTTTCTCCTAAAAAAATCGTAGCTATAACAACGCCAAAAAAAGGCTCTGTCATGCTCAGAAGACTCGCATCAGAGGCTTTAATTTTTTGAAGACCCTGCAAGAAGAGTGTCATCGCCAATATAGAACAAACAAATGACATGACTCCAATAAATAAAAAATTGTTTTGTAGCAAAAATAGAGGACGGTCTATATCCCTAAAGTGCAGCAGACCTAAACTGAGTCCAGCACCAAGCTGCATGTAAAATGAAGTAGAAAGAGGATTCACGCCTTTTAGAATTTTTCCAGAAATTATCACGTACAGGGCATAAAAAACGGCAGAACAAAATCCGTAAACTAAATAAATAGGTGAGGATGCGGACCATTCTCCCCAAACAAGACCTACCAAACCCAAAAGAGAAAGACCCAGAGCAAGCCATCCAGTTTTTGTTACTCTCTCTTGAAAAAATAAAATAGAAAATAAAGAAACAAAGAGCGGATATGTATAAAGCAGCAAAACTGTTAGTGAGGCTGAAACGCCCTGCAAAGCCATAAAATAACACGATGAGAAGAGTGCATACCCAAAAACTCCTAGTGCCAATGAATAAAGTATATATTTTTTGGATAACTTAAGCAGACTTCGATCAAATATGAAATATCCAAGAAACATCATAACCGCAGCCATACTAAAACGCAGGCTCAAGAGCTCTCCTGGAGCAAAACCTCTTTCAAAGGCAGATTTTCCAAAAAAACCTAAAAATCCAAAGCAAATACCCGAGGCTATAACTTGAAGAGATCCAACAACTTTTTGATTCATAAAGATGATAAAAAAATACCGCGCCTTCTTATTAAGATCAAGCGCGGTATTTCTAGTGATACTTACATTATAAACTAGTTCTTTTTGTAAGATGTAAGTTCGATATTCACTGGACCCATTTGAGATTGAGTAACTGTTTTAATCATTCCAAAAACAGGAACTTCTTTTGGATTCGCCCATTGCTCAATTTCAGAATTATCATCCAAGTTCTTAGCCTTCACATAGATTGCTTGGAATGTTCCAGCAGGTACTGTGACAGAGGATTCTTTAACTTCGATGATTTCTATGTTGTTCTCACCAATCTCTTGGTTTTGGCCATTGCAAACCAAAGACTTTGTCTTACCCGTATTTGGATCTACAAGCATTTCGCAATTTTGCTTTCCTGCAAATCCTAAATCCATATCTTGTCCAATCAATAGACCTTCTGAATCCACTCTTTTAACAGTCGTGATCATAGTGCCATTGATAAACCCACCGATATTGAGTTTATAGCTAGCTGTGTCACCAACTTTCCACTCTCTTGTGTCTGCTCCCGAAAAGCTAGAAGACATTTCTGAGTGAAGCAGTGTTGGTATGTTATTAATAGTTGTAGCTTGTGAAACTGAAAATGCAGCAACAAGCGCAAGTAATAGAACTTTCATAAATTCCCCCTTAGTTCTTTTTTGTGTATCTAAATGATTTCATTCTTTGAATTTAAGTCAAACCTTAAATGGAGCCTTACTTGCACCAAATTATTAAGTTTTCTTAATTTCTGGGATCATTTTGCTACTTTAATGCGTTCTACACCTATTTATTTCTATCTGAGCAGTTGGTACAGCCGTTGCTTTAACAAGCTTTGGAGCAAATCCAAAAAATTAAAAATGAGGGGGATCATCATGAAAAGACTTTTTACGCTCGGACTCTTGTCCGCTGCACTAAATGTGTATGCGAACACACCAGCATCAACAGTTGCATTGCCAACAGCAACAAATATCCAAACAGAAACCATAAAGGTTGAGGAGGCGTCTAAACCTAAAATCCTAGAAAACCTCATTATGGGTATGGATTCTGAAAACTACAAATCTGTTACAAGTCAAAATGATGTTTACAAGGGCGATATCGAATCCATTCAATACTTAAAATTAGGTTATAAAATTCAACCGACCCTCTCAGCTATGGTGGTTGGAACTTGGATTCAAAAGCTAGGCTACGAAGAGCAAGACAGCAGAACCACTCCATCTGATCTACAGCTTAGACTGACAAAATCAAAATTATTTAATATTGGAAAGATGTCCTTCACATCACAAAACAGAGCCTACCTGCCTACAACATCTGGATCTAAAGGACGAGGACAGATTGCTCAACTGAGAACTTATTTAATAGGTATGATGCCACTCTCAACAAAGCTCGAACTTAGCGTCATCTCAAATCTAAGATATTTCGTATACGAAGAGGGAGATCGTAAAACAGGTGTTGCAGACTTTAGGTTCTACAATACTGCGGGTCTTAAATATAACTTCACAGATAAATTAGCAGCAGAAACAACTCTTGGCGTATTTAGTGCGCGCGTAGAAGGTGGAGAAACTGCATACTACCAAGATTATTCAACATCACTCTACTATAAGATCAACAACCACATTTCTTTAAATGGAGGAATCCGTGCGACTGTTCTTGGTAAAGAGGGTAACATCGACAAAGATGGTCTTGAACTCTATAACCACAATGCATCCGAATATTTCATGATTGCATCTCTAGCACTATAGAGCTGTTCAGATACCCACACAGGACGAAGGTCTATATGGCCTTCGTCTCTTTCAATACAATTTGTTAAGAAATCTTTTTCTGCTTCAATTAATTCCGTATAATTAGATCTCATGAAACAAAAAACTCTAGGTACAGAGCGGCTCCTTCTTATCCCTTTCAGTAAAGCGGATCTTGTAGAGCTTCATAAGCTGAACTCAGATTCAGAAGTGATGAAGTATATTCGCGAACCTGAAAGAACAATGGATGTAACTCATGTCAGTTTAGATAGAATGCTACTTCATGCCCAAAAGAATCCAGGCTTAGGTTTTTGGAAGATTACAACAAAAGAAGAGCACGATTTTGTAGGTTGGGTTGGGTTGTTTCCGTTAGATAACACACAAGATATTGAGTTGGGCTACAGACTTCACAAAAAGTTTTGGGGTAAGGGCTATGCTAAAGAGGCGGCACTAGCTGTTTTGGACGTACTTCAAAATGAAATGAAGATTTTTAGATGTTCTGCCATCACCCACCCAGACAATAAACAGTCACAAAGAGTGCTTGAAAAATTAGGATTTGCTCATATGGGCAAGGCTAATCACTATAATATTGAAGTTGAAAAATACATTATTGAGTTCCCAAAAACGTCACTATAAATCTTGTTAATAGCTTGAATTAGATCCTCTTTTAAGAGCCCTTAAATTACGTAGATAAAATACATGAATCACAATCTTACTTTATTTCATAAGTATGAAGATTTAATAATTCTAATGATTCAAAAGAAGAGGAGATATCTTATGAAATTATTATTACTCGTTGTTTTAACTGCTAGTTCGGTTCAGGTTTATGCAGACTCCGCAGAAATGAGATCAAACTATTACGTTAGAAAACAATATAAAGAAAGTCTTATGGAGAAAGTCGCAGATGCAGAAGACAAACTCCAGTCTATTTACGAAGAAATGGGCGTTTTGTGTTCTGAACAATCTGAATGTCAAAAGACAGATAAATATGCAAAGTTAGCAGCAGAAGCGGTAAAAGAGGAATACTACATTGCTCACACGAACAAAGTTCTTAATGGATTGAGATAATTCTGATGTCATTACAGCGGGGATTCTCTAAAGATAAGAGAGTCCTTTGGTCTATAAAAACCCATGCCTTGGATACTGCGAAGCAGATCATTTAAAGACTGAAGTTTTACGTACAACTCTTGATACAAGAATTTACATTCATGTGAATGTAAATTAGGTTTTGCAGCCATCAGAGTTTGCACATCGTAAAACCACTGCTTCCTTAAATTTACATTTTCACCGTTACCTAACATTCTACCAATCTTTAACTCTATTTCGTTTACTTTTGCACTGAAGTTGTCCAAATTTGCTTCTCTACAAACCGGTCTATTTACAACACAGTTGAAGTACTTATAGCTACTATCAAGCGATAGTTTATATCCAAATCTAAATGACTCATCTTTTTGTACAGATCTTTTTTCAAAAGTTAAATAAGGAGTCATGAATGTCAGAGAGTGAAATGGCTGCTGGTATGCAAATGTCACAGCAATAGTTCCAACCTGTGGCACTTTAACTTCCTCGCAGTAATTTTCTAAAAAAAATAGCATTTCTGCACTACCCACATATCTTTTAACATCTAAATACCTTGAATATGCGAGAGTCGTACCATGACAGTTAAGTGCATGTGTTAACTGTAAATCACCCACTTTGAAATTCCGACTTTTTAAACCATAATTCACCAAGTTTGAAATATCTAAATCTTTTGAATAATCTATGCGAGATTCATCTATCGAAACTTCAGCCCAAATTTCGAATTCATTAACAATTTTCCTTTTTTCGCTGTGATTACTACCAATCAAAAACAGATGTGTATTTTGGTGCGATAATGCATACTCGGAATCACCCATGAAAAGCCTACTTAAACTCATAAACGCATTTCGGTTCACAACCAAATCTTCTGCCATAAGATGAGTTGATATGTGAATAAGTAAGATAAATAGTATTTTCATTTATTTCTGCACTTTTATATTTATTTTTCTTCTATCAGATTCTTGTAGCGAATAATCACCTAGTGAATGCCCAAAAGTCTTAAGAACAGCCCATTTTTCTTTATACACCATTTTTGAAACCGCTACCATTCCAAGGGGCTGAGGCTTTCGACTCAAAAGCTCCTCTCTATTGATCTGGGATGGATTCTCTTTTTCTTGAGCAATAACCTTCTCAAGAGCATCTCTTCCATCTTCATCAAATTTACTTTTCAATACGCTTTCATCCCACGTACTATCGACATAATCGCAAATATCAAAATCTCGAACTTGAATCAGCTTTCGATTTGCATTAGACCACACTACATATGGATTATCTGTAATCAAAATATTTTTGAAAAACTCCATCCCCTTGTAGTTCACGACTATATCTGACTCACTATAGACGCCTGTAAATTCAAGACCCATTATTTCATTTTCTGTTTCTTCCATTAAATCTTGAATCTCTTTATCCGATTTATTATTCATGTATTGGTTGTAGTACATTCTTCCATCATAAAAAAAATGCGTTAATTTATCCCCACCTATTCTCACTCCACACACATTCACAACAGGAGCCAAGACTGCCTCTGTAACAACGGAAAAATTTGATCTACCATATATTGAGTCCTGAGGAAGGTGGATAATACGTTCGATTTTTGGCCACCCCTCACAGTTATTTACAGAAATACAGTGTTCAATATTGGAGATAGCTCTAAAATACGGATTTACTCCTTTAGCTCCATAAGCCTCCTCCCAATAAGAAAAAAATCTTGATTCTACTGCAGCAGAAGATACTGAGTGGTGATGTGCGAGCGTATAGCGTATGGAATCTGTCGTTTGTTCAACAATTTTACGTATATTTGAATTCACATAGTCATTAATAACATCTTTGATGTCTTCCAGCTGAATATGAGAATATGTATAATTATCTACTTCTGTAGCAATTGTAGCGTGAGGAACTAGAGCAAAAACCGTCATTAATGACAAAGGCTTGACTAGTTTTAGCAGCTTCAAAATAAACCTATTCATTTTCAGTGTACCTCTTTGCTTTAATATGCGATATCTAAGCCAAGTATGGTTAAAATTGCCTTTGAAAATCCTTATTTTATTGCTGTTGATAAGCCCTCGGAGTGGCTATCAGTTCCATCTCGAATGGGCGCAGCGGACTCTCGCAACACTTTGGGAACAATTTTGCAAAAACAACTAGGTCAACAAATCTATCCCATTCACAGATTGGATTTTGAAGTATCTGGACTTATGCTATTTGCTCTGACTCCTGACTCTCATAGGGATTCTCAAAAGTGGTTTGAAGATAAATCAATTCAAAAAATTTATCATGCACTAACCGAAAACCCACAAGATCAACATCTTCATCCACATCAAGAGTTTTTATGGCAGTCTAAAATTTTAAGAGGAAAAAAACGTGCTTACGAACATGAACTTGGAAAAGAGGCACTTACAAAAGCCAAGTTTATTGGAAGCGATAAACACCTACTGTGGCATCTTGAACCTCTTACTGGACGCTCTCATCAACTCCGATTTGAATTGTATAAGCGTGGATTTCCAATCCTTGGAGATGCACTTTATGGCGCCCAAACTGTATTCAGTTCTGGCATTGCCCTACGGGCCGTCAAACTTATTTTCCCAATCGAATTTCAAAAAAAATGGAGCCTTCCGGATAAAATCGAAGTAACCTCACTTCATGATTGAAATGATAATTGAAGGCAGAAGCCGAGACCTAGGTGGTTTTGAAGTCAAACGAGTTCTACCGTTCGCAAAGAAAAAAACCATAGGAGCTTTTATTTTTTTAGATCAAATGGGTCCTGCAGAATTTTCTCCTGGAAATGGAATTGACGTACGCCCTCATCCTCATATCGGACTTTCTACTGTCACTTATCTATTTGAAGGCCGCATTGTACACAGAGATTCTCTAGGATATGTTCAAGAAATTCTACCCGGAGAGGTAAACTGGATGACAGCAGGAAGCGGAGTTGTTCACTCCGAGAGAACTGCGCCGGAAGACAGAGAAAATGGCTATTCACTCTATGGAATCCAAGTGTGGGTTGCGCTACCAAAAAAGTTCGAGACAGTTGAGCCTAGTTTTTTTCATCACAAATCGCATGAACTACCTGAATTTGAAAAGAATGGAGTAAAGCTCAAGCTCATATTAGGAAGCGCCTATGGCCATACATCTCCAGTGAAGACTTATTCAGATATGTTTTATCTTGACGTCCAAATGCAGGCTCAGCAAAAGCTCCTATGGCCAAAAACACAACATGAGTCAGGAATTTATGTTGTAGAAGGAGAGCTTCTGATTGATGGCCAAAAAGTATCTGCAGGGAATCTGGCAGTTTTTAAATCCAATATGGATATTCAAATAGAGGCTAGCGCTTCCGTGAGAGCGATGATTTTGGGTGGAGAGCCACTAGATGGATCAAGAGAAATCTTCTGGAACTTTGTAGCCAGCTCAAAAGAGAAAATTGAAGATGCTAAAGAGCGCTGGAAAGCGCAGTCTTTTCCAAAAATCAAAGGTGAAACTGAGTTTATCCCACTACCAGACTAAATAAGGAGACGCATATGTCTTGGATAATTCTAATTCTAGCAGGAGCGTTTGAAGTTGTGTGGACCTATTATCTCAAGCTTTCAAACGGGTTTCAAAATACAAAGTTTTCAATTTACTTTCTCATCAGTCTTATTATGAGCATGGGCCTACTCTCACTTTCTCTCAAATCAATTCCAGTAGGAGTCGCCTATCCAATTTGGACAGGTATTGGAGCTGTCGGGTCTGTCCTCCTGGGTTTTCTCATCTTTAGAGAGCCTTTAACAACAATGAAGTTAGTTTTTACATCACTCATATTAATTGGAATCATTGGACTCAAGGTGTTTTCTATAGACTAAGCATATACCGAAGATAATTTTAATCTGAGAGATGCTTTCCAAAGTCTCGAACAGTCCTCGCAGTATCTGCGGAACTCGCTTTGAAAAGTATCTCTCAGATTAAAATTATTTTCGGTATATGAGAACGCAGTGAATTTTTTTAAAAAAAGATTTGATGCTTTTTTCAAATATGATCAAACCAACCCCGGTGATGACAATTAAAACAGAGTAAACAAGCTCTATGTTCCATGGCTCACCCAAAAACAACACTCCAAATAAAATAGCAACAACAGGATTCATCAGCGCATAGGTCCCAGTAATTTCTGATGTTGTATTTTTAAGTAAAAAGAAAAACAACGTATAACCAACAACCGTACCAATTGCTGCTAAATAAATAATAGATAGAACACCCGAGACAGAAAGAATAATCTTAGAATTTGGCTCAAATAAAAATGCAAATACACTTAAAATAAGTCCACCAGAAATAACTTGAAGAAAAATATTCTGAAAGAACGGAAGCGGCTCTGCTTTCTTGAGAGGCTGCTTCGACCATAGCGTCGCAAAGGCCCATGTGAAAGTTGAAGCTATGAGTGCAATAAGAGCATGTGTCTCCTTTACATCAAAGCTCATACCAGGTTGAGAAGATACAGCCCAATAAAGTCCCAGAATACTCCCCACTAACCCTATCACAGATATAAAAGAAGGTGCTCGCTTATCAAATCCAATCCAGTTCATTAGCACCATCAAAACTGGAACCAGAGTGACAAGAAGGGCGGCAATTCCAGAACTTATCCCTTCTTCACCTGCGCACACAAGAGCATTACTGAACGTCAACAAGAACCCAACAGGAACTGCCTTTGCTAAATGATATTTCGTAATTTTTTTCCAACCAGTAAACAAAGCAATTACACCAACCAGACAGCCTGCAAAAGTAAATCGTATAGCCGCCATCCAGTAGGGTGAAAATGAATCTAGTCCGATTTTTATAGCAGTAAATGTAGTTCCCCAAATGAAGTAGAGTGTGAGTAGTGCAAAGATGACTCTTGTATTTAGACTTGCTGAGAGAATTTTATCCATTGAAAACCTGCTATAAAGAACTTCAACTTAAGATGTATATGAACTTAGCTGCCTTGATAACAATATAGCTCATTTTGAACTTGCATAACAGATACAGAAAATGAGATAAATGACCATAACAGATGAAATACCTCAAAGACGAACTCGCAGATCAAATCAAAAAAGACCTTGAGACAGGTGCAATTCGCTACGGTGAAAAAATGCCGTCAGTTCGCAAACTTAGCCACCAGTTCAATGTAAGTATCTCCACAGTTTTGGAGGCCTATAAGTATTTAGAGGATATAGGATACGTCTTAAGTCGTGAGCGCAGTGGATATTTTGCTAACCATTCCTTAACAGAGGAGTCTGTTTATGAGACCAAACTCAAAAATTCAGTTGTCTCCCATGTAAAAACTGCTGACTTAATATTAGACATCATTCAATCGCAGCAAGTTAAAGGAATTCGATCATTTGCTCTTGGAACACCTTTTCCTCATATTATGCCTTTTAAAAAAGTAAATAAAGAGATCAAACAGTATTTAAAACTTCACCCAGATCTGTCTGCCTATTATGTTTATTCCCCTGGAGACATCAAAGCACGTACGACTCTCTCAAAGTGGCTACGTCCAATTTTAGGTAATACTAACCCTAATCATATTTTGATGACCTCCGGTTGCTTAGAGGCAGTCCATATTTCATTAAGCGCTCTTACAAAACCGGGAGATCAAATAGCTGTTGAATCACCAACGTACTTTGGAATTCTTCAAGCCATCAACAACTTAGGCCTAAAAGCCGTCGAAGTGCCTACGTGCTCTCAAGATGGTATTGAACCTCAAGATTTAGAAAAAGTTTTGAAAAATCATTCTATCAAAGTACTCGTCATTTCCTGTCACGCACAAAACCCATTTGGTCATCTTATGACTGATGAAAATAAAAGAAAAATTTTAGATCTTTGCGAAAAGCATAATGTTCAAATCATAGAAGATGATATTTACGGAGATCTCACCTTCACAGAAAATCGCCCAACCCCACTCAAAGCTTTTGATAAAAAAGGTATTGTTACTTACTGCTCTTCTTTATCTAAATCTATCTCACCAGGCTTAAGAATTGGCTGGTGCGTACCACAAGGAAAAAACTTTGATGATTTTTTGAAAGTCAAAATTGCTATGAATTGGTCTTGCAACTCCATTGGGCAAGCTATACTACCTCATCTTCTAGACAAGACAAATTTCCCCACATGGATTCATAATCAAAAAGAGTACTATAAAAAACAAGTGGGAGTTTATAGTTTCTTCCTGAAATCTCAACTGGGCGATAGGATAAAGATTAACAGACCGTCTGGCTCATACTTTTTGTGGTGCGAACTGAGTACAAAGATTAATACTGTGGAACTTTACCAAGAAGCCCTTAAATCTAAGATTACATTTTCACCAGGCCCTATGTTTTCGGCTTCGGGCGCATTTAAACATTGCTTTCGACTCAATTGTAGTGCGCCTCTTACTGGTGATACAGAAAAAGCCCTACTTCGACTCTGCCAACTTATTCAAAAAATGGATCCTCGTTAGGGGAACACGTTCCTGACTAAATCCACCGTGCTGATTAATAACAGCCAAGAGAACGTTTACAGTATCGATATTCATAATGTCTTGAGGATCGAGGTCATGAATGTCCACTTCTGTAAAATTAAGATCACATACATCACGATACTGCCTAGAATCTACATCATCTATAGCATCCTTGTAGGCAATAGGCGCCCCATGTGAACGACAAATAATAGGTCTTACTGGATATACTAAGCACTCCCCTCTCTCGCTTAAAAACTCGCAATATCCTTCCTTACCCTTATCCAGAGATAGCACTTCTTGATGACTCTGAATAAAGTTTTTGATTTGCAGCGCCTCAACTCCAGAGACAGTTAAATCTTTTTTACAACACGAGTAACATCCCTTCTGACATTGAAATTGATCTTTGTGTCTTCCATAAATATCTTGAAATTTATCATCGACTTTTTTTAAAAGCGCATTGTAGTTTTTTAGGGCGGCTTCCTGACTCATAAGAGATCCTTTGTGTTCATAAGCTACCTGAGATATAAGAAAGCCCACCTAAAAGCAACAATGAAGGAAGAATAAAATGGAAAGATGCCACTGGTGCGGAACAGACCCGATATACGTAAAATACCACGATGAAGAATGGGGAGTACCCGTATTTGATGATCAAAAGCTGTTTGAATTTATAACCTTAGAAGGAGCTCAAGCTGGCTTAAGCTGGATCACTATCCTGAAACGTCGAGAGGGATACAGAAATGCATTTAAAAATTTTGATATTCAGTCTGTAGCACGCATGACAGATGCAGATGTAGAAAGACTCATGCAAGATCCAGGGATTATTCGTAACCGCGCAAAAATTAAAGCCGCTATTAGTAACGCTCAAAAGTTCATCCAAATTCAGGAAGATTTTGGTAGCTTTGCGCTCTTTCAGTGGCAATTTGTTGATGGCACTCCAATTAATGGAAAAATTAAATCCAAAAAAGACTTCAAAGCCACAACAAAAATTTCCGACTGGTTTTCGCATGAGCTCAAAAATTATGGCTTTAAGTTTGTAGGATCTACGGTTATTTACGCTCACATGCAGGCCTGTGGAATGGTGAATGACCACATTGCTCATTGCTTTAGACACAAAGAAGTCTTAGCGCTAGGAAATCAACTATGACCAAACAGGTTTTAAAAATATCTGATTATGTTTTGTGGATTCACCTTGGAGTATCCGAAGAAGAGCGAATAAAACCTCAGCAAGTCAATTTGAATATAGAAATCAATTTTTTAGAAAATCTTCCGGCATGCGAGACAGACGAAATTAAAAATACGGTTTGCTATGATGAGTTAACCACTCAAATTAGATTTTATGTTCAAGAAAAACAATTCAAAACCATAGAGTATTTAGCGAAGAAAATCTATGAGCTGACAAAACAAAAGATTATTCAAAAAAATCAAACATTGATTCACATTCACAAGGTTGCGCCTCCGATGCCGCACATTTTAGGTGGAACACATTTTATTTATGGAGATGCATAACGCGGATCTACACCAAACGGTACGGCGTACCTTTTTGGTTATTTATAAAAGCAAACTTCTACGTAATGAATGGAGGATGGAGTGAGCTCCCACTTCAACGCTATACTAGGCCTAGGCCATTTTTGCTCTAATACCAAGTGATCAAATATCGTCTGTGGAAAAGTGTATTTATCTGCAAGCGTTGTGATATTATCTTTAGGATCAATTATTATTTGATCTGGCATTTTATTTAAAACATCCTTCTTTTTAAATGATACTAAATCGTGAAAGCTTGCAACTCGCCTAGCTTGTAAAACACGACTGAGATCCTCTGACCATGCGACATAATTTTGGGTTTTAAAAAAATTTTTGTAATATATGGGTAACTGGCCAATCACATTAGCGAATATCACTTGGTCGGGGTTGTGAAGATCCAAAATATTTTGTGTTCGTTTAGAATCAAGCCTTATTCCATCAAAACTAAATACATCTTCAATAAAATACTTTGGCTTATACTTTAATCCGTGAAATGCCCTAAACAAGACAGGTGCCATTGGATCTTTATCATAAATTATTATTTCATGAAACTGATCCAAAAATTTATTTGTTATGCAAGCACAGGCCGATCCGCCAAAAATAATTAATTTATTAGATGAAGCGATATTCCTCAAAAGTGTTTTTTCTAAGTTCAAAATAAATGGCTGCCATAACTTTCGGTGTCTTAAGGATGTATAATGATAAATTAGATGACTTTGCACAGTTAAAAATTCAAACCAGTGAAGGTCAATCCCGCACTCATAGCAGGAATACCGAGTACTACATAGAACAAATAATTTACAATCGAGAGTACTATGGCTCCAAGGATTGCAGAAATCCAACCACTAATCTCAAAACCCGACAACAACCCAGCTGCCAATCTCAAAATAATCGCATTAATAACGAATGTAAAAAAACCTAGTGTTAAAAAATTTATGGGTATAGATAGAAATAAAAGAGCTGGGCGAATTAAAATGTTAAGAAGGCCTACTACCAAACTTGCAATCATAGCCGTGCCAAAACTATTAATTCTAAAACCCGGAACCACGTACGCAACAATAACTAAAACTGCGCTTGATAAAAGCCATTGGCCCAATAACTGTAACATTCCTTACCTCTTTGTAAATGCGTATTTGATTCATTAAATGCAAAATTCGTTGAAGTTTCAACCAGAAAAGGTATTGTGCACGAATGACTCATTTACTTGAAAAAGTGCAGCCGTATAAACATGTTATCTGGGACTGGAATGGAACCCTCCTAAATGATACACATCACACAGTTGAAGCAATTTGTGCACTTCTTGAGAAAGACGGTCTTCCCCTAATTGACGTCCCAAAGTATAAAGAAGTTTTTAAATTTCCAGTAAAAGACTACTACTGGGATTTAGGTTATGATCTCAACACCCACTCTTTTGAAGAGCTCTGCAAAAGGTTTATCAACGAGTACAACCATAGCAGGGCCAAAAAAGCTCAGCTTTTTGAGGGCGTTCATGATGTCTTGCCCGTAATTAAAAGCACCAAAAAGCAGTCCATTTTATCTGCAGCAGAACAAAACCATCTACATGATATTGTGAGGCACTTCGATATTCACCATCACTTTGACCATATATTTGGAATAGATAATCACTATGCAGCCAGCAAAGTAGAACGCGGATTAGAACTTATGGAAGAGGCTAAAGTTTGTAAATCTGAAACCATCATGATTGGCGATACAGATCATGACTTTGAGGTAGCAGAAAAACTTGGCATTGAAATTCTACTCATAGCTGATGGTCACCAATCCTACGAAAGACTCAAGAAAATCCACACTAATGTTTTAGAGACAAGATTCCTCTAACCATTGCCTTCATTTTTTGAAAACAAATTAAGGTAATTTGCCTATAATTTCCCTTTTTAGTACCTCTAACAGCATTTTGAGAATTGCAGATACAATTGGATTTCCAGATTGATCAATCTTATCTTCAATCTTCTGAAATAACTGCTCCAGCAAATCTTTAATAGAGAAATTTATACTATTCAGACGATCTTTTAGTTTTTGGATGACCTCAAGAGCTTTCTCTAAACGCTCAATCAATTTTTTATGAGAAGGATTTGCTGGATCAAGCTTTGATATCTGATCTTTAATTTTAGCCTCAAAATCGTCCAACATTTTTTTAATATTATCAAAGTAGGATTTTAAATTTTTAACTAAGTCTTTTAATCCTCCCAATTTCATTTTAAGAGGAGATGTCATTGCAAGCTTTTGAATTTCACTCTCAATGTGAAGAGCTTCTAACTCTGCAGTCTCTATCTCTGCCTGTATCTTTTGAAACTCAGGAGAATCCGTTACCTCTAATCCACTTTCTGTATCTACAAGCTGCGGACTTAAGGATGAATAGTTTTTCCCACAAGCTACTGTTAGTAAAAACATCACAGATAAGATCAAACGCAAGAGTTTGTTCATAAAAACCTCGTAAACACTTATATTCATAAAATATACCAAGCCGTTCTCGGTTAATTGATATCTGAAGTAAAAAATGGATTAAATTTTGTTTAGCCGTTTAACCCTGTCCTAATTTTCATCAGAAAAGAGTAATTTATTGAAGGTTTAATTGTCCTGATTTGAAACAAAAACTAGAGAATTTGAAGTTCACTATCCCCTGTTGCTGCTTTTAATTCTAAAACAAACTTGGTATTTTGACTTTTATTGTCTAAGTATAAATCACCATGATTATGCTTTGCTAAGCTATGAGAAATACTCAGCCCAATTCCCATTCCCATGCCAACCGGCTTTGTAGTAAAAAAGGGCTGAAGAATTTTTGATTGTATATTGTGTGGTATGCCTTTTCCTGAATCGACAACCTGTATACGAATATTATCAGAAACAATATTAACAGAAATTCGAATCCATTTTTCAGGAAGATTCACAACAGCATCAAATGCATTCGTTAGAAGATTTGAAATAATCTGATTCACTTCAATTGGATTGCACTGAACCATAACTTCTGGAATAGAGTCAATTTTCAGTTCAACTCCTGCATTTTTTAGCTTCTCATTGTAGACATCAAGTACTTCTTGAAAAATAGACTCGAGCGTAACTTCTTCAAAAGTAAATTCATTGGCCTTGTAACTAAGTTTTTTGAGACTTGATATAATTTTGGCAATTCTAAATATAATTTGATCCATTCTATCAAGATGCTGCAAAGAAGATTCCCGCACATCCACTCCAAGTTCTTTTCTTAAAATATGAATTTTTCCACTCAGTATTGCGAGAGGATTATTAATCTCATGGGCTATTCCACTGGCCATTTCTCCAAGAGCCATAAGTTTAGACGAGTTTGCAAGTAGAGTTGCCTGGCTCGTTATGATTTTTTGTCTATCGTGCGCCTCTCTCAAAAAGTAATAGAGCACGGACACTAACACTGCAATCAAAAATGAGAGTAAAAGGGCAAGCTTGTCGTCTAACAAGTTAAGCGTCGCAATTAAATCTTGTGTGGGCTCTACATGAATCCGAGTCTTTTTACCTTGCAGTAAGAAACTTTCATTATGAGCAAAAGTTGCATCTCCTGGCTTTTGATCGGATTTGTACATCAGAGTATCGTCTTCAAAAATAGAGACTGCAAAGCGATCGTTTTCAATAATCCCTTTTAAAAAAGAGTAGGTATCAATTGTAAAGTAGTAGTAACCCTTGAAAGTGCCAGCTCTAAAGAGTGGAACAGCTAATCCATATCCATAAAAACCACTCTGTAATTTTTTATAGGATGTCGCGACCACTGTTTTTTCTTTCTTTATACGTTCAATAATTTCCCGAGAGATATGTTTATTGACCTCTTTGATAAAACTAGGATCATTCGGAAAACGCCACCTCAGAACATTGTTTTCATCAACCCAGCCAGCCGTTCTAATTGAACTGTTTGATTCCACCGTATACTTAGCAAATTGCATCCATTCGCCATGAGTGACTTGCCGCTGGTATCTCCAATATCTTTCAAAATCATTCAAAACTTGCAACTTGAGAGCTGCCGCACTTGAGATCTTCTCGACTAAATACTTTGAGTAGATTTGTGATAATTTTAGAAGCTGACTGGATTCTGACTTTCGGATGATTCCACTCAAGAAAAATCCAACTAACATCAGAGATACAAAAATAGCCGCAGAAACACGCGCATGCTTATTTGAAAGATAATAGTTCAGACGTCTTCTATGTGGCATCTACTTATGATGCTACGAATAATACACCATTAAAAGCCCCCCCAGACTTATTCAAGACATAAATACGCTTGATCACCGGTGTATTTAGAAGCATCCTAGAAATATTAAGGAATCATTAAGATGCTAACAAAGCTATGTAAAGATAAAAAACTTATTTGCGTGGCCGGCTTTTTAACGGTTTTTGTTTTTTTAAGCTGCCTCTTTACTTTGTATCGCTTCGCCGAAAGTCGAGCTTTAGAGCGCTATGACGATTTTGTTCAAGTACAGATTGCCAGACGACTTCAAGAAGTCATTTCATCGAGAGTTGCCTTCCTTACAACCCTCGCAAATTACTTTAAAACCAACGATATCGTAGATGAAAAAACATATGCTTTGCACGCTGCTAAATTCTCTGAACACCTTCCAGAATTCTATGCCATCAATTGGATAGATCCAGAAGGCGTAATTCGATGGGTCTATCCCGAGGAAAGAAACAAAGACGCCAAAGATAAAAACTTACTCAAAAGAGAAGAGCTCGCTACCTATTTGCTAAAAGCAAAGGAAGAAAGACAATACGTGCTATCTCATGTCGTCAAGTTGTACCAAGGGCCGCGTGGTTTTACATTTTATTACCCCATATTTCAGAATAAATTCAAAGGATGGCTCAACGGAGTTTTTACTTATGAAGACATACTAAGAGAATTTATTATTCAAAATGATTTTGATCAGTTTAATATTCTGATACAAGACTTAGAAACAAATTATTCAACGTTTGAGTTTGGAGAGGTCAATAAAAGCTCTGTTCAACCATTTGAATTTAACGTTCTCAACCAAAAATTTGCGATCTATATAGAACCAAAAAAGAATTTTTTAGATTACTCACAGAATATAACAACAGTACTCATTTATTTATCCTCGCTTATAGTCTCTCTGATTCTAACCTACTTTATCTACAAAATATCGACGCAAAATGATCTTTTAGAGAGAATGAATGCAAAGCTTAGGCTTTCTAACTCAATTGTTGGGGTTTTAACTCATGATTTTTCAAATCAAATCTTAATAGTAGAAAATAATATCAATAAACTGAGACTAAATCCTAATGATGAGTCCGTTCTGCAGAAGCTTTCAAAAATCCTAAAGAACCAGACAGATATTATAAGAAAAGTAAATGAGCTGAGAAAAAAAGATTACGAACAAACTGATTTTAAACTAGCAAAGACAAATGTCATAGAACAAATTAAAGCATCCCTAGAGACTTTCGAATCTAAAATTTTAGATAAAAAGATATTGGTAAATTTTAGATTCGACTCTACAGATTTATCTATTATGACAGATTCTATCTATTTTCAGAATAACGTTTTGAATAATATTATTTCAAATGCAATAAAGTTTTCTCACGAAAAAGGAAAAATAGAAATTTATGCATTTAAAAACCTATCTAAAGTTGTTATTGAAGTTAGAGACTACGGAGTAGGAATTCCAAGAGATCGTTTAAAGCACATCAAAAGCTTCGAAAGAATAACAAGCACAAAAGGTACTCTTGGCGAAGAAGGCACTGGTTTTGGATTTATGCAGGTTAAAACTTTTGTAGAAATTTTTGGTGGAACATTTGACATTCAATCTGGAACAGTTGAAGTGAGCCAAGGGACTCTTGCAATTTTAAGTTTTCCAATCGCATAAGAAGCGTACAGATCTACAGAGTAGGGCGTGCCTTAAAATCCTCAACAATTTTTTTTACAAGATCTTTTAGCTGAAAGGGTTTTGTAAATAAACCCATGGCACCCATCGCAACAGCATCCTCATGTTTAAGGTCAGGATAGCCACTAATAAAGTAAAATGGGGGAATTTTAATATCACTTTTCTTAATATTCTTTAAAAACTCTTTACCGTCCATTATTGGCATGCGTATATCAGAAATAATAACATCAGTAGGAAATACTTTAAATATCTTAAGCGCTTGTGCGCCATTTTCTGCTTCCTGAACTATAAATTTATGATACTCAAATTCTGTTCGCAAAATATCTCTAATATCTTTTTCATCATCTACGACTAATACACTCTGAACCATACTCACTTCCGCGAAAGTGGCAGTTGAATTACGAACGTTGTATTCTTCTGTGAGGGATCATAGAGAAGAACTCCTCCATGTTCACTTATAATACGACGTGAAATACTCAAGCCAAGTCCGGTTCCTTTTCCTTGTTGTTTTGTTGTAAAGAAGGGCTCCAAAATTTTTGCCTGTATCTCTTTTGGCACTCCAGATCCAGAATCAACAACACTCAAACGAATATTAGATGGCTGTACATCTACGCGAACTTCAATCCACTTCTTTTTTAAATTTTGAATTGCATCGATACTATTTGCAATCAAATTTACAATAACTTGTTCAATTTGCACCGGGCGACACTGTATCTGAATCTTATCGCTTATTTCGGGTAACCTAAACTCAATTTGATTTGATTTGATTTTCAAAGACATCATATTTGAAACTTCGTTCATGATTTGAGATAGCCTTACATTTTCAAAGGGCTCCTTGTCAAATCTAGCAAGTGATTTAAGTCCTGCCACAATATTTGAAATACGGCTTGTAGTAGCAATAATTTTTTCTGCATTTTGCTTAATAAAATCCAGAGATACATCGCCTCTCTCGATCTGTAAAAGTATTCTTTCTGCATTTCCTTGTATGATCGCCAAGGGATTATTAATTTCATGAGCTATACCTGCAGAAATTTCTCCAAGGGTTGCTAACTGCGAGTTTGCAATCATTTTATCTAAATAAAATCGCAACTGGTCTTTCTTAATTTTATCCTGGGTTATATCTTTGAAAACTCCAAATAACTCCGAAACCTCACCCTTATTATTATAAATTGGATACCCCGTAGTGTGAACCCACTTGCTCTGATTATCTTTGCTTTTAAAGGGAAGCTCCACATCCCAAGGAGTACCACTTTTTATGCCATCTTCCACGAGCTTAGAAATGGTCTTTTGAGCCTCACCCGGATAAAACTTAATTGCTTTTTTAACCGGAACAGTTTTAGTTACTGGCAATCCATAAATTCTAAAGACCTCATCAGACCATGCCACACTGTTATCTTTAACATTAACAACCCACCACCCAATCTTTCCTATTTTCTGCATTTCTTTTTCAATTTGTGTATGTTTCATCTCCTGAGTAATGTTGCGGGCTGTGCAATAATACATATTACCCACTTTTTTTGCAGACCAATCCAGATAGGAAATTGTCCCATCTTTATGTACGTAGCGATTTACAAAATGATCAAGTCTCTTAGATTTTTTGTAGTACTTTTTTAAATCTATTGTCTTTTGACGATCTTCTGGGTGTATGTAATCAAGACATTTCTTTCCTATAAGCTTTGAAACTTTAAAGCCTAATATCTTTTCCCACTCATCGTTTAAATAAACAAAGGTTCCTTGGTAATCTATAATTGTAAGTAGGTAATTACTAAGATCTACAAGTTTAAGGGGATCTATTTTTTGCTTTGAAACTTCATTTTTTCTAATAATTTTAACCATAATACCCGTACCTTGATATTTGTGAAATGTACTATTCAGTTGATTAAGATACTGCTAGAAGAATACCATGGCAAAGTCATTGATTCCTAAAACCGATCTGCGCAATATCTACTCTGAGATTGCCGGCGATCTTTCTAATATTTTCCTACTTTACAAAAAAGGAGACCTTAAGTCCTTTGAAGTTGCAGGACTCTATATTTTATTATTTTACTTTGCCTTCAGGCCTAAAAATTGGAAAGGTTCACAACTTTCAATAAGCCCATCAGCAACTCCTAGCATCTATCTTCAGGACATCATTCCAAGATTGTCGTTTATTTTGCATGATCCCATTACACTGATAGATTTTTTTTCAACATATCGCCTCAAAAATGTTCCTGAATCTGCTCATAGAGCACTGGTTAAGTGGGCAGCCGGAGAATTCCCACTTATTTTGAAAACACATGTTCCAAACGCTTTACAGGTTTTAGATCTTCAAAAACAAAACCAACGAGTTGTCACCACAATTAAAGACCCACTTCTTTTGTGCGATTACATTCTTGGCGAAAGAGACCCAATGAGCTTTGTCATTCATGATCTGGTTCATGCAGATCATTTTTTTAAAGACCCAGAGGTAAGGAACGAACAACTAGGGTTTTATATTAAAATGTCTAATGCCTATAACCGTGGTTGCTTTTGCAATTACTTAGAAGACTCCCAATTTCTTAAAGATTTCGAATACTTAATTTCTGATATGAATTCCGTATCTCTACATCTTTTAATGAGTTTTAAAACAATTCTTATGCATGCTTTCTTAAGAAAAGCGGGTCTTCCAGAATCACACAAGATGAATCTTGAGTTAAAAGCACATTTTGAGTTTGAATTTCAAAAAATTTTAGTGGCATGGGAACTTCCAGAAAACATTTGGCCATCTTTTTTAAGACTAAATGAAGAGACATTTTGTCAAAAATTTGATGGAGCATTGATTTCTGAATATTTCAAAAAAATTCCCTGGAAAGAGTCACTTTCGTCAAACTTTAGACAACTGTGAATTTTTTTTATTTACCTCCAAAAGCATTGAATTTTAGTGCAAAAAACCCCACAAACAATGTTCTTTGCAAGAGCAAAACAACGATCGAGTTGAGGTGATGAGTTGTTAAAAAACGAAGTTCTGCGAGCAGAGCTTTTTAAGAGACAGTTTGCAAGGTATTTTAAATACCAAGTCTCTCTAAAAAACTGCTTTAGAATGATTGTGGTATCTATTTTAGTTCTACAAATTGGTGTAGCTCCAGCCCTTGCTCAACCTGATTTTAACAGAGATATTCCAAAGCCTCCAGATCCCGTTACTGCAGTTCAATCTAATCCCGTTTACGAGGAATTTTATCAAGATACTGCAAATAGAGAATATGTCAGAAAGTTCATGGCTTTTGACGAAGCCTACAGAAACAACACCCTCCCTCCCTCTGAATCAAATTACGATCCACACAGATTAGCAAACCAACGAGTTGAAATTATCCAAAAAGGCCAAATACAAGCCACCTACTCCCTTAATGACTACAGACTTGAACCAATTGAAGTAGGCCACTCAAGCTTACGAATACGATATTCAGTAGAAACAAGAGAGTTGCTTTTTGAGGGTGTTGTTGGCGCAAAATCTGACGGAACTTTGGGTGATGTCGTTGCTCGCCACATTATTCCTAACATCGACCTTGTATCTTACTCCAAAGATCTTGAAATGCTAACTTTCATTGATTCCAAAGGAAAATTGCACGCCATCGACATGGGTTTTGCAGTAGAACAATTATTCAAAAGCCCAATCCCTATTGTTACAAACCTCTGGTCTCCTGATGTGGAATTTTTCAATAAATATAAGCCTACAAGCTACCGACTTCAGTACCATGTTCGCGCTATTACTCCTTACAGCCCTGAGCAGTTGACAGAATTTTCGGTTATTCCTCAAAACTCTCGTGGCCAACCTTTATTTCAAGCTGGAGACGTTTATATTACTTTTCAGGACTCTAGCGGACAGGAAAGAGTTCTTGGATTATTCTCTCGAGAAATTATCCATGAAAGATTTAAACACTCTGCTACCGTGTTGTTAGCACAGGCTAGCCTTGTAAAACCCAAAAAAGAATTCTTAGAGTTTTTAGCCTTGAAACTCACAGGAGCAGAACCTGCCCCTGAACTCCTTGAGATGAACCCCCTCTTACGAAATTATTTGTCCAACCTCGATCTTTCTCAACTGCAAACACTTAAGCATCGAGCCGAGGCAAATGAGACTGCTCAGCAGCGCTCCTACGATCAATACACATTAGACGAATTGGCTCAAGATGCCCAACGTCTCAATGAGGAGTTTGAAAAAGCAAAGGCTGCGGCTTCAGATAAAGCCACACAGCATGAAGTAGCGCTCAGAGATATTTATCAAAACTTTATCGAGCAAGAGCCTCGCCAAAATCCTTTTCCTCCAAAAGAAACTGTGATGAGCAAAATGCTCAAGCGAACTGATACGGAATCTTTTCGTAGAATTGCAGCAATTACGGCTGCAGGCATTGGAGTGAGCTACTTAGCCTTTCCTTTTCTTTACGATCTAGGTTTGAGTGGAATGGAAATTCACGCAATGAACTGGATTTACGAGAATATGTACACCGATGTTATGAAGGGTATGTACAAGTTCACTCTCGTTAAAAGTATTTTCTCCCTTTTGTTAATGGCCCCTTTTATTATTTACAGCTGTGTTTTTATTCAATCTATGCTTAAAGTTCTTAATAAGCATGTTGAGCATAAAGACACTTGGTGGGCCCACAAAATCAAAGACGTTTTCAAAAACTGGAATGGACTCACAAAATGGGAATTCATGGGAAGCATTGGCTTAAGACAAGTTTTCTTGCTCTCTTATCCTCCCATTGCAGCTCTCTTTAAATACATCTTCCAGCAACGAGCTTTTCTAACGGCCGTCGAAAATGGTATTAATCCATTTAAGCTCGTAAAGCCGGAATCTCCGCTTGGTAAGCTTCTTGAAATCCAAAAACCAGAACGAATGGGCTTGATGAGTTTTACAATGCCTCAAGGCGGATCTCCGTCTGCTAGGGAAGCTCTTGAAAAAATGAATGAAACAATTAAGAGAAAGCATGATAGAAAAATTGAAATTCAGTCTGCCGTACTCAATCAAAAACGACGTGTTCAACAATTTGCTACAAATCTAGCTACGATTATTGTCGCAGAAAAATATAAAGTTGACCCAGCATCTCTTGTGATGCTCATGAGCGAAGAGATCAAGATAGACCAACTTGTCGAAATCCATCGAAATCCCGCTACCTTTAGAGAGTGGAGAGTTTTGACAGAAGATATCTCTAAGAGCCTAGTCAGCCAGAATTCTGCTATATTATTACAGCAAGATTTTGAGGAATTAAAGAGACCTGAGTACCGATCTGAGTTTGCAGAATACGCAAGACTTGCAACAGAAAAAGCTCAGCAATTAAGAGCACGGTCATCGCTTACAAATACACTTAAGTTTTTATATATAGGGTCAATTGATGTAGGCGCACATATTGTAAACAATCTTCCCTTTGTGAATTTAGGTAGAGAGAAACTCAGTCATCTTAAAAGCCTCTACGTTAATCGCTTTATTGCAGAACAGGGAAAACGGGAGTTTTGGACTGATTATCCAGTAAGTGTACTACTTTATGGATTAGTGGGTGGGAGAGCAAACAAAAGCGACTCTGCCAATCTCTCAGCAGGAACAACAATGCATATTGGAGATACCGAAGAAAGACTTCCAATGCTGTATTTTTGGACAAATCCCATGCACTACTACGATATGGTTTATACGCTGATTGCAGGTCTCTTTACCTCTTTTGCAAGAATGGTTTTAGTTTTCCAAGAAAAACAAAAAAGTCGCCCTGAACTTTCTTATCTACCGAAGCAATACATATCTTTGAAATCTGACGAAAGAAAGCAAGGAGTGTTAACTGCTTTTTGGGATTGGACACGAGGAGTAGCCGACTTAGAGAAATCCGATTTGGGAGGAGTGTTTGTTCAGTCCTATCTCAATCGTGTTGTAACCATGCAAGCCGGTCTTGTTCTTACTACAATTTTAAGACTCTTAATTGTACCCGTGGGCCCAGAAGTTTCATTTCTTCAAAATCTCTATATGGCGGGCGCGGGATTCTTTTTATATATGTTTTGGGCGCAATGGCAGTATGGCTACATTGACGATATTGTCAGACAAGGTAACATTTTATTCTTTAAAAAACACAATGAACTCAATCGCAGGCATGATGAAGCTAAGCTCAAACTTCAAAGGGGCTTAAGTGAACAAGATCGACAGTTCTCTCAACAGTTGATTCGAGAAGGATATAGCGAGCTTCTTTCTCTTTACGAACTACAAAACAAGAAAATCCTGAATCTTATTGTTCAATCCTATAAAAATGAGGTTCAAAATAGCAGACATGCGCTCCAAATGATGAATCAGTCAATTATTGAACTCCCAAAAGATCTCTCTGCACAAGAAAAAAACTATTATGGACTTATACTTGAGGCCACATTAGCACTAAGAGAAAGTGATGCTGATAGATTTAATAGAGCAACAGCTGCACTCAAACAAGCCTTAATTGAGAATCAAAATTTAGATCCTTTAGAAGTTGAAAAATTGAATGCAAGATCAATTCTTGCACTTTCATTGTCTAATCCAGCTGTTTATACACAGGAAAATAAGCTTTTTTTCTGGGTCACTCAAGTCAGCTCCCTTATATGGGGAACATACCTCTCGATTGATTTATCTATTATGATTTTCAACCCTGAAAAATTGGCCCCAGCCTCAGTAGCTTACACGGCCTTGCTTTCTGCCTCTTTTATTCCGCTCGTACTTATACTCGCAGGAGGTAGATCATGGAAGTACTACAAAAGTATTTTCAGAAGAGTTGGAGCTGCTCTATCTACAAAATCTCGCAACATTTCAACATACATCGCACCCAACTCCCCCCTTACAAGTTGCCAAAAATTCTTCCAATAAGACATCTACTGTATTTGAATCATATTGAGACACTTTTTTAACAGTCAAAGACTAAGGTCTAGGTATCTAAAAACCGATGAGTTTCTATATGATTCATTATAGGAGGATCGAATGTATAGCAACGAAGACATCCTGGGAGTTCTAAGTTTAGTAAAGGAGACCCCAGAAGGAAATCTTGTAAAAATGCTGAGGGACAAAGATATGACAGAAGTACATGTCCGCCTTCTTATTAAACTGGCTAAGAACTCAAAAGACGAAGACTTCATAAAGTCGTTCAATGACGAAGTTGTTCCTAATATCAAAATGAGCAATGCTGAACATAGCATCAAAGAAAAATTCTGGGTTGTGTGCAAAAAGAAGCTTTCTAGCATGGGCCTCTTAAGCCTTGGAGTAAAAGCCGCAGCATAACTTGCTAACAAACAATCTAGTTGAATATTATTTAGAGTTTGAATAGCCTCAGGATCCATATGACTGAGGCTATTTTTTTTGAACTAAAATCTAAAAAAATTAAATCATTTCTGATCAACTTTATTCTTATTTATGGGTTATTTTTTTTTGATTTCCCAAATCAAACTCATTTGCCAAAAGCCATAGAATTAATTGATACAGCTTTATCAGTCATTTTTGGCATCCCACTCACCTTTCAATTTTTCCTTATTTTTTATCGGAGTGAAATTCATATCGACAAAGATTCTTTTTCTGAAACTATCACTTTTTGCCAACATAAAATCCCTAGATCTGAAATTCTAGGATACAGATTTATTAAACTTTTATGGACTAGATATCTTATTTTGGATCTCAGAGACCCTCAGTCTTACCTTAACAGCCTACCTTCCTGGAAGCGTGCTCTTAGTTGGTATGACTATAAGCAAATTAAAAGCCCTATTAAAATCCCTATAGGTCGACTCGACAAATCCATCAATGAGATCTATGATTCGATTAAGAAAGTACATGGTATATGAGAATCGGAATATTTGATTCAGGGATTGGTGGACTTACGGTTCTTAAAGAGCTCATGACTCAATTCCCTTCTAATGAATATTTTTATTTGGGAGATACTGCTAATGTACCTTATGGAACAAAGAGTACAGAACAAATAAAAACTCTTTCCACTTCAGCAACTCAGTATTTTAAAGATCTCAAAATAGACTTACTTGTGGTTGCTTGCAATACAGCTTCATCTCTAGCTTTATCAGAAATTAAGAGTGTCATTCATCCTGTGCCTGTTATCGGTGTGGTTGAACCTGGTATTGAAGCTGTTCTTGAGGAACTATCTGTAAAACAATTTGACCCAGAAATTCGGATTCTCATACTTGGCACAAAAGCAACAGTCAGAAGCGGAATCTATGGAGTCGAGCTGCGCAAGCGCTTGAGTTTTAATACAATTTCAGAGCAGAATTGTGCCTTAGCAGTTCCTCTCATCGAAGAAGGATGGATTCAAAACCCTGTAATGGAGTTAGTGCTCAAAGAGTATGTTGCCCCTTACGTTGCAGACAAAAAACCGGGCATTGCACTTTTAGCCTGCACTCACTACCCATGGGCACAACAGTGTTTTCAGAATACACTCCCAGGTTGGAGCATCGTAAACTCAGCAAAAGCAATAGCACGTTCCATTGAGGAACAATTTCCCCAGATTAAATCGAATGTCTCTCAACAAAATAATTTAAGAATTCATCTTAAGTGGACAGATCCAAAATCTGTTTCAGAGTTTGCTATTAATGACTTCAAAGGTAGCTTTGGGATTGATCTCACTCTTACTTAAAGTAGCTCAGTACTTACAACAATCAAGTAACTTACTGGGCTTTGTATGTCCAACTTAGACGAATCGTTCTATTCTCTCTATAGTTAGGTTTTAATGTCATAATAAGGCTATTCTTTGGATCAAGTCGCTCTTCAGCACAGGCGACTCCTGTAAACTGAAACCACCCACCCCGATCTCTTTGAATATACTGGTTAGAAAAACTAAAGCTCAATGATACTTCTTTTTGAGTCTTTACTTCTTTTACGGTTCCAGCCCATGCACTGTCATTACCCGACTGCACACTATCTGAGTTTAATTCAATATCAAAGCATGTTTTTTTTGAGACAAGTTCCTGTGAATTTTTCTGAAACATATACTGTGCAGCCTGTTCAATTTGTTCTGGAGTGGACTGATTTTTCTTTCCATCATCTTTTGCCCAAGCTTCACTTACCACCTTAAGATAAGGCGAAGTAATGAGTAGTACGCGCACAGTATCTGTCGAACTATAGTAGCCACGAGTTAAGTGTCTTTTATATGAATTTTGATTTTTTTCCTTTGGCTCACCGTCAATAAAACTGGCATTTACAAACCCTGTGCTCCCTGTTTGTGGAAGAGTAGATTCTGTGAAGCTGCCACTCATACATGAAGTTAATGACATAAGTAAAACTATGCTGATTACATTTTTTATCATTTAATTATTAAATATAAAACAAAGTACTTACGCAACGAGAATTCGATTGTTAGGACAATTTGACTCTAATTAAATCCACTCGTAGTTGAAGCTGATAGATACACGCTCAGAACTTGCAGGATTAGGAGGCACTTCATGCCTGACCCAGCTTTCAAAGAGAACCAAACTGCCAGGCTCAGGATTGAAATGATAATAGTAATTATCTTTTTTACGGGGAGGCGCACTCATCAAGAAACCCATCTTAGTATCTTCTATTTTGAGGGAGCTTGCCCCCTTTGGAACCTTCACATAGTAAGTTCCGCTTATGACAGAAAGTGGATGTATGTGGAGCGGGTGGTAGGTGTTTTGGGGCATGATATTCATCCAGCATGTTGTCATCTGAATGGACCGACCTTTTAGATCATAATCTAAGCCCTTCAGATATTTGCGGACATGCACATCTATTTTTTGATTAAGCTCCTGAAAAGTAGGCGAGATTTTATGAAGATTTGTAATTGAGTTGTAGGAAGTGTAGCCACCACGATAATTCTCTTTTGACCACTTTTGTCCCTCAATATCCTCATCTTGATAGATAAGAATCTCCTTGTATAGCTCTCTATTTAGCTTTTGAGACTGGGTTAATGAGCCCTCGTATATTAATGTGGGAAATAATTTTCTAATCATCTAACAACTCTCGTTTTTTTGGAGTTTATAGTACACAGCTGTGAACAAAAAGAATATATTCTTAGAACCGGAGGAAAAATGAAATTATTTCTAGGTCTTATATTTGCTTTACTTATTACCAGCTGCCAAACTTCAAAGACTTCTCAAAACCCACTCTTAACTCAGCCTATTCAGTGCCAGTTTGTGCGCGCTGCTTTTGATATTGGATCTGGAGAAACAAAACTTAAGGTTGCAAAGGTTGATGCCTGTAAAACAAAAATTGAAGTTGTACTTTTGGAGTCTAAAAGAGACGTGAATTACAAAGGGGATCTACAAAAATCAAAAAACAATACGTTCTCAGATGCTGTGTTAGCAGAAGGGAAAAAGGCTTTAAAAGAACTTAAAGACGAAGCACTTGTACACAAGCCGTCTGAATTTACTTCTGTTGCAACAGCTGCATTTCGAGATGCTAAAAATGCAAAATCTTATGTGGAATCTCTAAATCGTGAGCTGGGTCTTAAAATCCAAATTATTACACAACAAGAAGAAGGTATTCTAGGGTTCTATGCAGCACGTAGCAAGGCGACAGATTTGAATCCAGAAAAATCTGTTGTTTGGGATATTGGAGGCGGAAGCCAACAATTAATTTTACAAGTTGAACCTAAGGGCCGTAAGCAATTTTTGGTTTATGAAGGAAAGGTAGCCTCTACATCTTTTAAAAAGCACATTGTAGAAAAAATTCAGAAAAGATCTGGCGATACTCCGAATCCTATTAAAGAAAACCAGGTTCAATCTGCACTCGCTTATGCAAAAGATATTGCAACACGAACTGTAAAAAAAGAAATCAAAACTGCAATTGCAAACGACTACAAGGTCTATGGGATTGGAGGAGTCCACAATTACAGTATAAAAGGGCAATTGCAAACGGAAGCAAACTACAGCTCTACGGATTTAGATAAAATTATTCAAGCGCGACAAAACAAAACGGATGAAGAACTAGGAAATGGGAGTCACGTAAGCACAGATACAACGAATCCAATTCTTGTGAAAGGATTCGTGGATGCTTTAGGAATTAAGGAAGTAACTGTTCTTAAAGTAAATCTTGCGGATGGACTGTTAATAAACCACAAGTATTGGACTCCTTAGGATTGCATGCGTGAAAAAACCCAGTCTTGAATCAAACAAAATTGAAGAATTGTGGCTGGGTCAATCTACAGATCTCCTTAAGGAACTTCATATTCTGACACGAGATGGGAAGCTGAATCAGGATTCCAGACGAAAGCTCAAGCAAGTTTACCATCTTTGCCAACTTATCGAGCCCTACTTAGAGAATTTATTTAAGAAAAATCCTAATCCTACCATTGTAGACATTGGCTGTGGAAAATCTTATCTAGGTTTTATGCTCTATGATTTATTCTTACGACATAAAGACAGTGGTCAGATAATTGGAATCGAAATACGCGAAGACCTTCAGAAAAAATCTCAACAATTGGCTCAAAAATCTGGATTCCAGAGAATGAGTTTTTTAGTTCAGAATACTCAGGAGATGAAACTCCCCGTGAAACCTGATTTCGTTTGCGCACTACACGCATGCGATACTGCAACAGATGACGCTATTCTGCAGGCTATTGAAGCGGAAGCCCAAGTTATTGCAGTGGTCCCATGTTGCCAGGCAGAGGTTTCTCGACTGTTAGAGCAAATCGAAAAAAATAGCCTTTGGGAATACCCTATCCACAGACGTGAATTTGGGAGCCATCTAACAAATGTCATCCGATGCCTGGTCTTAAAATCTCTCGGATATCAAGTCACAGTTACAGAGCTTGTTGGGTGGGAGCACTCTCTTAAAAATGAAATTATTTTGGCAGAAAAGACCCATTCAGAGAACAAAATTGCCCAACAGAGACTACAACAACTTCTGACCCAAATTCCCATCAAACCCAAACTCATCCAAAAGGTACCAGGTCGCTTTTCCGAATTATGAGGGTTATTTTACATTTGAGCTGTAAGAATTTCTTGTTATATAATTTCAAGAAATTCTTACAGCTCAAATCAAAATTAGACTGGGAGATTCGGAAAAGCGACCTGGTACCTTTTGGGGGACGTTTTTGAGCCTACCGTTTACAATTTATTCAGATAAAGGAGCCTAGAATCAAATAGTTAGCTTACCTGCAGGCATCTGGTTTGCTTTTAGAATAGTGGCCCCACGTGAGGGTAAAGGATCGATATGAAATTCTTAGTGTTGAAGCTGAAAAAAACCTCTCAAATTGCACTCTCACTATCGCTTGCCTTAAGCATACTTTTTTTGGTGTCTTGCGGCCCTCAAGCAAACAAACTACAACTCGATGACCAAGAAGCTGCTATCAAAGCAACAGGAAAGTTACAGGGGGAAGCTGTGAGGATAGATAACAGACCCATTCGACTTCCAGAAGACCCGTCCCAAGATCCAAACCAACCCAGCCAACCTCGGCAAACTCCAGCGGCAGAAATTGAAATCAATTTTGTAGATTATAAAAACGTGGAAATTGAAGCTAACTTTGACACGGATATTATTCGGGTCAATTTTGATGTCGTGTTTTCATTTTTACCAAACCAACCCAAACAGTCCGTGGTTCTTGAAGGTCAAATTGAAGATGAAGGCCCCAATCGTGGCTTCGCAAATTTAAAACCTATTACCACTCACAAACCTGATGGTACCTCAGTTACGCCACCCATCGTTGGTAAAGCACGTTGCATTGAAAACTGCGACAGAATGGTTTTAGACATCATAACTAAAGATCAATCTGGAAAAATAAAATCAGAGCAGTTTGAGGTCACAACTGCAACTCGAGTGCAAGATGGCAAAACAACACAAATCGATATAAATACAGAGAATACATCTCAAGAAGTTTCTTTAAGCACAGAAGAATCTGATGAAGAACCAAAAAAAGATGATTTAACTGAAAATGAAATAGAAATTAATTTTGATGATGCTGGTACGAATAGCGTTCCTGGTGCCTACGCACAACCTACAATGACTCAAGAATCAATTGCACCACTTGTACAATCTCTTGTTGAATATGGAATTAGTTTGGTCAGCACTAAAGATCAGGAAAAAGCAAAAGAATCTCTCTCTCAAACACCGCCGCCATCTCGTGGTGATGATGTTGTTATTGTAGACGATCCAAAAACGACATCAGATGAATTGTTCCCTATACAACTAGGATTCGGATATGAGGGTAAGGCAATTCAGTTTTACTATTCATACTGTGAAATACCAATAAACAATGGCCATACTGCAATTGAACCTGCAAGTGCCGACAAAAAGAAAAATAAGTGTATTGTTAGCAAAAGAAAAATATTCAACGGCGCTATTGACAAAGCTTCAGAACTACTCCCGGAATCCCCTGGTGTCGCGTCTGTACAAAGAGAAGATTCTCGCTATTACGGCAGCGGCTTACTTGTAAAGTATCTACAAGAAGCAGGAAAAAAATATGATCAGAAATTCCCAAAGAGTTTTTTTAGAATCAACGATACTTCTCAACAATTTGGCGGACCAATTTGGAGCTTAATTAATAAAGGTCGATTAGCTCATGCCTCACACCAAAACGGATTAGAAGCCGACATTTTACTAGCAGTAAAAAATAAAAGATTTGATACAGAAAAAAACTGGGAATTAGTCAAAATTTTAATCGAGCTGGGATATGTTCATATTATTTACGTGGACAAACAAAGAATTCAGGAGTTTTGTAATTTAGCTCGAAAAATTAAACATGATGATGGAAAGTCTGATTTCGAAAAACACTACGATACCCTCAGACGCTTACAACACTGGGATGGGCACAAGACGCATCTTCACTTAAGACTCAAGTGTACTCCTCATAATCCAAGCTGCAGACAAGACAGAGTCGATCCTATCCTTTCAAAACCGCAATGTAAGTAAAAGGCACAATACCTTTTACTTTTTTACGACTTTTTCTTCTTTCAATACAAATTTAGCAAAAAAGAAAACAACAAGGGCAACAATTATAAAATCAACAAGCGTTCCCAAGGCTTTTCCATATAATATTCCATTATAGCTGAGCTTTCTAATGTCATCGATATTTGCAGCTTGCAGAGCAGGTTGAAAAATAAGCGGCATCAAAACATCATTCACAACAGAAGACACCAACTCATTCACTTTTCCACCAATAACGACAGCAATTGCTAATCCGATAACTCCATATGCTTTTAAAAATTCAGAAAATTCTTTTAACATATAAACCTCTTTTTAATTTTCCTAAATAAAATCAAAAGAGTGACATATTGGCAACGGATATTATCTTTTTTGAAAGTTAGCTAAAAGTTCAATATGAGGCGTCTGTGGAAATTGATCTACAGGCTGCACATCACGCAGCTCAAAACCAAATTCTACTATTTTTTTACTGTCTCTTGAGAACGAGCTTAAATCGCATGAAATATACAGAATTCTTTGGATATTTGGGTGTTTTTTCAAAAATGCATCAATCAACTCAAATCCATCCCGAGGTGGATCTAAAAATAATAAAGTGGCATCTTTCGTATACCTTAAAAACTGAGACCAATTTTTTTCAGAAAATAGATTGCATGAAATCGCCTTAACTCCAGACAGCTGCTTCTGCTCCAAAGTTGCTACTGCCTTATCATTTCCTTCAATTGCGACAACTGATCCATCTTTATTATGAGACAGTATTTCTGTAAAATTCCCAGTACCGCAAAAAAGCTCAATAGCAGAAGACGAATTACTAATGCCACTTAACATCAATGACACCCAGTCTTTCATAAATTGATTTTGGATATCATTAGCTTGCTTAAATGGTCTTGATTTATTGATGTCTCGATCAGGATCTATCTCAAAATCACTATCTAAATCAAAAAAACTAAGTTCCTTAGTTTTTTTCCACTTGGTATTTGGCAGTAGCGCTCTCACCTTTTGCAACTGACTACTAATTTTTGAATTCATTACTAGACAAGATAGAATATCAACTAACTGATGTGTCCCGGCTGCCAGATATCCCAATTTGTTTCCATCTGTTTTTACCTGAGCTCGATTTCTATAGTGGAATTGATCAGATGATGCTTGAATGTGTTGAATTCTTGTATGCTCAGTCACTACCCCTGCTCTTTTGAGAGTTTTAACAACTAAGTCCTGCTTAACGTCGAGTTGTGCTTTGTAGTTTACAAACAACCACGGACACCCCCCACAGCTATTATTATCTATTCCGTAGTGCAAGCACGAAACTTTTGCTCTTTGAGCAGAGGGTTTAACGAGTTCTACGAGAGTTGCAAATCCATAGCGTTTCTCTTCACTATCAATGCGGAAAAGACCTTCATCTCCTATCCATACACCACGAATAAAGTAAACCTTCCCATTAGGATGATCTACTACGCCTAACCCTTTTAATGTGATATCTCGCACGGTAGCCTGAAACATCCTTCACTGATACTTGAAAGATTCCAAGCAATCTAGTGATTTAGTATCGTCCACCAGATTTTTCACGGTAAAGCTTAGAATTTGCCTCGCCTCTACTAGGCTGAGGAACGCACGCACACTGGGTGCTAGGCCGCTTACCTTCGCAATTTATATTTCTCGCAATATTTGAATTTTGTCTAAAACAAATTGGAGCAAAATATCCATCACAAACCTTGGCATTCTGTAGTGCCGAAATTTCATTTGTTTGAGGATCATACGTTGGTACAGCTAATTTTTCTGCGCAGAAAAAATTTCTTTTTATCAACTGCGACTCAACTGCATCTCTGCAATTTTCATATGTACTTTGATAAATACCATCAATCGGATGCTGCGATATGTTTTTATCTGATTTTAATGAGTTTTCACCGCAATAGTATTTTGAATAATGAGATCTCAAATACTCCTGTCTTCTGCTGACCAGACGACCCACGCACTGTCTTTGTTTTATGAGAGACAGAATTTCTTTATTTTCAGATGTTTGATTCATCAAGCACGACATACTTATGCCATTTGCGGTCACACACCCGTTTACATTGTTAGATTTAGCTGCAATTTGATTATTGATCTCACCAATAAGCGCTCCAAAATATCTCAAATCGCTTTCTACCATTGAGCTTGTTATTTGTTCATAAAATCCCAAACCTTTTTCTGCGGCTTTATCATCATCTAAACCTGCAGTTTGAGTGGCCTTTTTATAATCTTCTAACAACGACTCATAGCCGCGAATGCCGTTTGGAAATTTGTCTTTTGCATCCTCCACATAATTCTCTGCAAAATGCTCCATTTCCTTTAAGTACCCAGGAAACACTTCCATTTCCGCCCACTTGTAATATCCAGCATCTGTCGTCCGAGTTGGGTTATCTTTGAAGTCACTCATTTTTTCTAATTCATAGCCGTCTAACTCGCAATATCGTGAGTCACTAAACCATCCCTCATCAGTTACTTCTTCTAGGCTTCTTGGAATATAGCGATCTGGCTTTGAATACCACCAGCTTGTAAAGTAGGTGTATGCAGCTGTAACAGCAAAACTCTCTTGCTCCATAGACTGAGCAAAAGCTTCCTCAAATAACAGACCAACCTTTGCTTTCTTTGGTCTCATGAGGGATACCAACGAGTTATAATTAGCTGCCAAGCTTTTTTTAGAATCCGCTACATACTCTTTTCCATTAATCCAAACTCGGTTGCTGTCATTTAAATCTAATTTAAACTTGATAGAATCGCTTTTATTCTTGATGTAAAGAGTGTCTCCAATTAAATCCACTTTTGGCAGGGTCTTTACTTTTAAACTCTTAAACTGTTGAGCTAAGAATCTTGCATCTTCACCCTTATAAAGCACTGTGAATGTCCTTGCGTACAGTTCTGGATTTGATGCCAATTTATTTTGTAGCTTCACAATACGCTTAACCTTTGCAAGCGAAACTTTCTGAGCTGCGGAAATAGCTTCAGATGAGATTAGAATAGATAAAATAAAAAGAGATATAAAAAGAAAATTGAATGTTTTCATAGATATAGTATCACCCACTTTTACTCCATACAAAAGTGTCTAAACCCTTTACAAGCATGGGAATTTTGCATTTTTAGACTATTGTATGGAAGTTCATATTTAAATCGAATATACGTATGCCATACAAACTTTAGTCGATATGGGTGGATGTACTATGAAGAGCCTTATTTTTTCATGCGCTATAATTTTAATGGCAACGGGCGTTGCCTTTGCCGATGAACGCCCTCTTGCTCCAGAGCATTTTTCCTATGAAAACTGCATGTCCTCTTTCAATACCGATGATCCAGATTTACAAAAAGATCCCAATGAAGTTAGATCCATTTGCAATAAAATGCTTATGAGTGAAGTTGTAATTGTATCAAAGGTTATACGTGAAGCAGTAAACAGCAGTGACCAACGCATTTGTGACAATCAACAAGATTTGTCTTTACACCTGACAGAGTTATTTCAATACCTTGCTCAGATGACAAGAAGTGCACTCAGCTCAAACGGCATAACAGATGACCAACTCAATATTTCTGTAGACTACACCAGACACGCTCTGAATAGTTTGGCAGATTTTTGTAAAGAGTGAAAACCCTTCTCATAATCCCTCCCCTGACCCAACTCAATACGCCGTACCCATCAACGGCGTACCTGAAGTCATTTTTGAATACAAATCAATTTGAATCCACACAAAAAGACCTTGGATTAGACCTTATTTTAAAACTCTTCTCACCGCAGGGGTTAGAAGACATTCGCTCTTGCATCTTAAAATCAAAATCTAAAAGAACAGATTCGATTGTATTTTTTTTGGAAGCTTTTGATGATTACAAGCAAACTATTTTGCCAGTTATTAATTTTCTTCAGGGCAACGATCTCTCTTTAGCAGTTCGTATTGCTACGAGAAAACTAGTTCCAGAAGGTCCTAGATTTTTACATCTACAAGAGCATGCTCAAATCCTTGATCTCTTTGGAACGATGGGAACTCAAGATCAAGCCAAACATATAGCAAGCCTCTACTTAGATGATCTTGCTGATGTCATTAGGGAAGGTGTTGACTCAAAATTTGAATTTTCTAAGTACGGTGAAAAACTAGCTTCATCACAAAACAGCTACGATACAATCTATAATCAGCTTCATGCTACACCAGGTTTGATAGAAACATATTTATTTGAAATTATAGATGATTATATGAAGTACGCTCCTGATGTTGTTGGATGGACATTACCTTTTCCAGGGAATGTGTATGGGGCTCTTGTGTGTTCTCAGTATATCAAAACAAAGTATCCTCATACAAAAACTGTCATCGGCGGGGGATATGTCAACACGGAACTCCGAGAATTGAGCGACCCTCGCTTATTTGAAATTATCGACTATGCAATCTTTGATGACGGAGAGAAACCTTTTTTAAACCTTCTCAATTTTTTAGACGAACGGGTAAAAGAAAAAGATTTGCTGCGTACTGCTTACCTTAAAAATGATGCAGTTTTAAAATCAAATTTCAATTCTCCAGATATTGGCTTTAAGGATATTCCAGCCCCCTCCTATGAGGGTTTAGATTTTAAAAGATACCTCTCTATGCTAGAGATGCCAAATCCTATGCACAGAATGTGGTCAGATTTTAAGTGGAACAAGTTAATCCTTGCTCATGGATGCTACTGGAAAAAATGTACTTTCTGTGACACTAGCCTTGATTATATTCAAAGATTTGAGCCTCAAAAAGCGGAGACTATTTTAAACTACATGAAAGATATCCGTGCAAAAACAGGGTCTTCCGGATTTCATTTTGTTGATGAAGCAGCTCCTCCTGCACTCCTAAAATCACTTTCACAAAAAATTATTGAAACAAGAGAAATCTTTTCTTGGTGGGGCAATATCAGATTTGATCCATTTTTTAATCAAGATGTGACTCAGTTAATGGCCGATGCAGGTTGTGTGGCAGTTACTGGCGGACTAGAAGTGGCTTCTCCCCGTCTTTTGAAACTCATTAATAAAGGTGTCTCTTTAGAAAACGTTGCGCGAGTTGCAAAGTCTTTCAAAAACGCAGGCGTTTATGTTCATGCTTATCTGATGTATGGATTTCCCACTCAAACTGAACTTGAAACAATAAATAGCCTTGAAGTTGTTAGACAGCTCTTCAAAAACCAGTGCCTTGACTCTGCATACTGGCATCGTTTTGTAGCTACCGTACACTCGCCTGTAGGAAAAAATCCCAGCGAATTTCAAATACAAATTCAAAAACCAAACACCACAGATCGTTTCTTTGCTATTAATGAAATACCTTTTTATGATCCACTTGAGGTAGATCACGATTTCTTAGGAGTTGGATTAAGAAAAGCACTTTATAACTATATGCATGGAATTGGTCTAGACGAAGACGTTCGAGTTTGGTTTGAAGATGTTGTACCAAAAACAACTTTACCTAAAAATTATATTGCTAAGATTTTGGCTGAAGATACAAGTTATCCCTTGAACGAGTCACATCTTCATAAGAATGAAGCCTGAAACATTCAACACCTTGACTCTCAATTGGATAAAATAAATGATCTTTAGAGCTTTTTCTTAAGCTAGAAAATAGCTTTGCCCCCGCTTCTTTTTGGAAGCCAATAATACCCCAGGCTACAGAGGAGTCATAGCTTTGGACTGTCCGTGGCTTTTCTGAAATCAAATAGCGTTCATCTTTTTTAGACAACACTCCCCACTCCTGCGGTTGAGCAATATCAAATACGCCAAAAACTAAATTGGAATAAGAAAGTCTCGTCTGAATTTGCAACAAAATATCTTCCGGTTTGAATCGCGAATCAGGCAAAATTAAGATATTTTTTGGGCCCCAATAATCTTGTGATAGCTCAACTGAATGAGTCCATTCCTCTGATTTATCAATAAGACATGTCTCTATATTTCGAGATACTAAAAACTCATTTAAATCGATTTTATCTTTTCTTGAAATAACAATAGGCTTAAGTTCGTACTTTTTACATAAATTTAAACACCACTGGATCAGCGGAAAGCTGTCATCTTTGTAATAAAGCAGCTCTTTAGATTTAGGTGTCCCTACACGCTTGCCAAAGCCTGCTGCAGGAATTATGACATGAGTCATGAATGTTGGTGCCATTGTTTTGAGTTACAATCATCCTGAGTTGACTGCAAGAACTTTAAATTCTGTCCTTAATTTTTTCCAAAATGTCACACTTGTACACAATGGTTCTGATAAAAAGCATGTCAAAACTCTCCACGATTTATTTCCAAATGTGAAGCATCTAGTTTTAAGCGAAAATAGAGGATTTTCAGGGGGAGCAAATGCGGGGCTTAGATTTATTTTTGAACAATTTGAGTGGGCCTTTTTTATTACGAACGACTGTGAAATAAAATCAGTCGGAGAATTACCTACAGTACCTTGTCTTGTTTCTCCTAAAATTTTGATTCGAAAAACAGAGAAAATTGATTCTCTAGGTGGATTATTTGACCCAGTAGCTGCAAAACTCAAGCATTGTAGGTCTGAACAAGAATTCAATAATTCTAAACTTTTAAAGTATGCTCCTGGAACATGCTTTCTATTACACCGAGATATTTTTAAAGCTACAACTGGATTTGACGAAAAACTGGGAACTTATTGGGAAGATGTCGATTTCTCGGTACGCGCCCTGAAATCTGGGTTTCCGGTTCAACTTGATGTAAATTGGCAGATTCAGCATGCCATGGGAAAGACCTGTAGACACCTTAGCCTCTATACAATTTATTATTACAATCGAAATAAAAAAATTATTTCTAGCAAATATACTCCGCTGTGGAAGAAACCCATTTTATATAAAAACTTGGCAGTTCAAAATGTTAAAACTGCCGGAAAGCTTTTGATGCAAGAGAGATGGGAAGATGTTAAAACACTTATTCACGCTTGGTCGGATGATTAGTCTTTCTTTTTAGAACAGGCTATAATTGCCTTAACAATTTTTGGCATATTGTCTCTGTAGTCATTTTCAAAACAGGATATCCAAGTTTTAAATAACTCTTCTTTCTTTTCATTTTTTTGAATGGATTCAATGTACTTATCCATGTAGTAACCACATGACTTCGCCCCCAAAGAAAGCTGAGTCTTTTCTGAAAGAAATGCAGAGCCAAAGCGAGTTATCAGTTCACTTTCAAAAGTTTTTTTATAGAAATACTTTTCTCTCTCTTCATCTGAAAGCGGAGTCATTTTTTCATTTACGGCTTTTGCAATATCTACTAAGAGCATATCTAACTTTGTGGATTTACAATTTTTGACTTCGGACTCAAAAGATTTTAAATCTGCTGCAACACAATTTCCTATAAATACAAAAAATATTAAAATTAAAGTTTTCATTTTAGTTCTCCAAACTTCTCATACAGTTTCTAATTCTCTTCATATGAGAGGCAACCTCTCCACGAGCACCACCATTTTCCGCTATCATATTATTTTGCCAAGTATAAGCGCCAGTACCTGCTGTTATAGTGCCTTCAATTGCACCGGGCCCGCGATTGTAGGCTCCCGCTATAAATACCATATACTCTCTTGCTGCATCCACTTTTAAGCTCGCTGTTTTCAATCTTGCTGATTCATCTGCAGATAGAGATCTTATTTTTTGAGCATTTAATAGCTGTTTTCTAATAGCAAGATTTTGTTCATATACGGCTGGGTTTGCATTTCGATTTTCATAATTATTTCCATAAGAATCCATGATGTGTCTTAAGTATAAACCTTTTGCAGCAATCGCAAGATCAGGCTCACAGCGACTATCACATTTTCCTTCATACTGAATTTTTTTATCATTCAAACTTGCATCAATTCTGATATCATCTTTTTGAGGGGCATCTTTTCCGAATTTTCTAAAATATGCAGTCCAACCGGTTTGATAACTTCTACGTGGATCTTCTAAAATTCGCCCTACAACATCTGGCAATGTTCTATCAACAAACTGCCCCAGCCCAATTGCACCTGTATCACTGGAGGCTTTAGGATCCCAATCAAAAGTATCTACAACATTCACAGTTCTTTTCTTACCCTTGTAAACAATTGTTTTTGTGATAGGATTTCCATTCTTATCATAGCGAAATGTTTGATTCCTACTTTCTTGCTGCATCAAACATAAAAGTAAATTTTTATGAACTCCAAAGTTGTTTTGAGACTCATCAACATACTTTTTATATTCCATATAACGATTAAAACTACATGTAGGATCAGAAGCAGTCCGACTATTATTAAAGAAATAGAGATCGGGGTTAGCATTTGGAATCGAAAAATTTGATTTGCACTCAAAAGTAGGATTTTCTGCGGCACCAAGAGGCCTAGCGGGCTGAGCAGCTGCCGCTGCTCTAGCAATATCGCTGGCCGAATTTGCTACTTGCTGGACGGGCTTGGGAGCTGTTGGTTGCGGAGGTCTGGCCAAACAATCCGTACATGCTTCTGTTTTTGTAACCGCAGGAGGAGGCGTTTGAGGAGCCGGTGCTGCCGCAGGCTTTTCCGGAGCTTCAGGAGGTTTTTCTCTAACAACCTGAACTCTACCGTTTTTATTAATAACTCTAAAATTACATTGAGCTAAATCATCGGGGGTTGGGCACTCAGGAAGACCTGCTATATACTCATTATTTACCGTATAGCCTGTTGTTAAAAATTTACCTTTTTGAAGCTGACAAACCTCTATGCTGAGAGACTTAGACTTGTCTGATGTAGGAAGTTGGATATTTCTAAAGTCAGAGCACGTAACGATGCTGTCTTTAAGTAAGCAGTTTGGAGATCCACTTTCGCATTCGTCTTGACGAACTCCATACTCATTTACAAAATAGCCGGCATTACGATCGAGTTTGATTCTAAGATTCTTACACCCAACTTTGCTAAGAGTTGAATCTAAGCAGTTTTGATTTGCTAAAGCAGAGCTATCCAACATTCCAATAATTATCAACAGTTGCAACATATGAATAACTATCGGAATTTCTTAAAATTATATAAGCCCGTCTCTTCTTAAAAGCGCAGCAGGGTCTGGCTCTCTTCCGCGAAACTTTTTGTATAGTTCCATTGGGTGCTCAGTCCCGCCTTTGGACAAGATAAACTGTCTAAATTTACCCGAAACTTCCGGGTTAAATAGACCTTTTTCTTTGAAATACTCAAATGCATCTGCATCCAAGACTTCAGCCCATTTATAGGAATAGTATCCGGCGGAGTATCCTCCACCAAAGATATGGGAAAAGCTTGTCGAATTTGTTGCTCCAGGTACTGGATCGAAAAGTCTAGTTCTTTCTGTTGCGTCGAGTTCAAATTTCTCAACATCGAGATCCTCAACTTTATCCAAAGTGTACCAACTCATATCTAGCATTCCAAAATTTAGTTGGCGCATATTAAAATAGCCAGATTGAAATTTACTTACCTCTTTAATTTTTTGGATCATACTTTCTGGAATTTTTTCTTTTGTTTTATAGTGAAAAGCAAAAAGATCTAACACTTCTTTTTCTACCAAGAAATTTTCCATGAATTGTGATGGAAGCTCCACAAAGTCCCAGTACACGTTTGTTCCTGCAAGAGATTTATAGGTACAATTTGAAAGCAACCCATGAAGCGAATGTCCAAATTCGTGAAATAAAGTTTTAACTTCATCAAATGTCAAAAGCGATGGAGCCTCTTTTGTCGGTTTTGTAAAGTTGCACACAATACTCACATGGGGAATATCCATTATTCCTTGAGAGTTTAGTCCCTGCTTTACATAATCCGTCATCCAAGCTCCAGCTTTTTTGGTCGCTCTAGGAAAAAAATCGCAATAAAAAAGACCTATTCTATTTTGTGTTTTTTGATCTAAGACCTCATATACTTTTACATCAGGATGATAAACTGGAACCTCTGTATTCAATTTAAAATCCAATTGATATAAGCGAGACGAAACCTTAAATACACCATCGACTACTTGTTCTAGCGGAAAATATGGTCTTAATTCTTCTTCATCAAAATCAAACTTTTGCTTCTGCAAAAGCTCTGTATAATAACCAAAATCCCATGGTTTTATGTCACTAAGCTGATCCAGTTTTTTTGCCAGATCTTTAACTTCTTGCAAATCCTTTTCTGCTGCTTTTTTGGATGCGGCCAATAATTTTTCTAAAAACTGCCACACATTTTTTGGATTTTGTGCCATACGCTCTTCTAAAACATAATCGGCATACGTCTTATAGCCCAAAATTTGTGAACGTTTAATTTTAAGGCTCACAATATTTTTTAGAACTTCTGTATTATCAAATGCATCTTTATGACACTTCTTCATGAAAGCGTCCCAAAGTTTTTGTCTTAAATCTCTCTTCTTTGAGTACTTCATTAATGGCATAAAACTAGGGGCTTGTAGATTAAATAACCATGAATTCTGATGCCCTTTTGCTGCGGCTTCCTCTTGAGCTGCTGTCCGCGCAGAATCTGGCAAACCCTCTAAATCTTTTTCATCTGTTAGAATCATTTCAAAAGCATTTGTCGCTTTTAAAATATTATCATTAAATTTAGGACCCAGCTGAGACAGTTCTTCATCAATTTTTCTGAGTTCTTTCTTTTTATCTTCAGATAAATTAGCACCATTTCTTGTGAAGGCTTTGTATGTATTCTCAAGAAGTTTCAATTGCTCTGGCTTCAAGTTGAGGCGATCTTTTTGTTCGTAAACAACTTTTACTTTTTCAAACAGCTTAGGATCTAAAAAAATATCGCTACTGAAATTAGAACATATAGCAGATACCTCTGGCGCAAGCTTAGAGTGTTCCGGAGAAGCCTCCGCACTATGAAGATTAAAATAGACAGTAGAAACCTCATCCATCAAATCAGATACATGCTCCAATGCAAATATCGTATTCTCAAAATTAGGATTTTGATTCGATTTTATTTTTTCAAGATTTTTTTGTCCCTCTATAACACCTTGCTTGAGCGCCGGAATATAATGATCTAATTGTATTAAATGAAAAGGAACAGAGTTAAGAGGACCTCTTTTTTTGTCTATAAATGGATTACTCATTTATTTGTCTCCAAAATTTTTAAAATATCCTGAGCTTGCTCTTTTGTAGATGCGGAACGATCCATCCATAAAACTTTTCCTTCTTTAATCAAAAAAGCTTGTCTTTTTGCTAGTCCCAAAAATAAATCTACACCGAATGCATTTATGACTGCCTTGTCTGCGTCTGCTATTAATGTAAATGGAAGTTTTTGTGATTTTTTAAAATTAGCTTGGTCTTCTACGTTATCCACACTAACCCCAATAACTTCCACACCCTTATCCTTGAGAACTTGGTAAGAATCTCTCAATGAACAAGCTTGGGCTGTACACCCAGGTGTATTTGCTTTTGGATAAAAGAAAATAACTACATATTTATTTTTTTTATAAATATCACTTAAATTGATAGTTGCTCCTGCATCTGTTTTGCCGGATGCTACTGGCGCCATATCTCCCACTTCAATTTTGTCTTTTGCTAATAACTCTGATTGAACTAATAATAAGCTAAGGCATACTAATATTTTTAACATACAAACTCCTATGGGTAACATTTTATGATAAAGACAATTTCATTGCTACTGATTTCAAATATCTTTATGACCTTTGCGTGGTATGGACATTTAAAAAATCTTAAGGAAAAGCCTCTTTATATCGCAATTGCTGTGAGCTGGTTCATCGCCTTATTTGAATATATCTTTCAAGTGCCAGCCAATCGAATTGGCTTCAGTCATTTTACATTACCCCAACTAAAGATAATTCAGGAAGTCATCACTATGGTCGTGTTTGCAGTATTCTCAATTGCTTATATGAACACACCCTTAACAAAGAACTTTATTTGGGCTTCTCTATGCTTAGTAGGCGCCATCTATTTTATTTTTAAGGATATGTAGACGCCTTTATTAGAAAATGCAGGATCTGATTTCCGAAAGCCTTTTTCTAAGAACTCTGCTGTATTCAATTTCATGATATGGCTTATCTTGCCATAAAAATGGTCGGCTGCTGCCAACCTACAAGCGTTCTAATGAACTGTCTCTTCAGATTCCGGTAAAAAGCCTCCAGCCTGCATATTCCATAGCTTTGCATAATGGCCTTGTGATTTTAGCAAACTTTCATGGGATCCATCTTCTACAATTTTTCCTTCATTAAAAACCAAAATACGATCCAAATGAGAAATTGTAGATAATCTGTGAGCAATCACAATGACAGTTCTATTCTCAATCAGCTTCTTAAGGCTTGATTGAATTTTCTTTTCCGTCATAGAGTCTAAAGAAGATGTCGCTTCATCCATAAGTAGAATGGGAGCATTTTTAAGAAATGCACGCGCAATTGCTATTCTCTGTCTCTGTCCGCCAGATAACTTAATACCTCTTTCACCTACCATGGAATTATATTTTTCAGGTTTATCTTCAATAAATTCATGGGCAAAAGCCATTTGAGCCGCTTGAATAACTTCAGCGTCACTTGCCTCAGGTCTTCCGTAGCGAATATTCTCCATTAATGTTCTGTGAAATAAAAGAGGCTCTTGTGGAATCATGCTGATATAGGAACGAAGAGAATCTTGTTTTACAGACTTAATTGATTGACCGTCTATTAGTATATCACCTGTGGTAACATCAAAAAATCTCATGATAAGGTTTAGAAACGTCGATTTTCCTGATCCAGAAAACCCCACTAATCCAACTTTTTCTCCAGCACGAATTGTAACACTCAAATTCTCAAAAACTTTTTTTCCTTCTGCATACTCAAATGTCACATCTTTAAAAGTAATCTCGCCTTTTTGAACATTCATGTTTGAAGCTTGATCTATATCCAAAATCTCATGGGGTTTTATAATAATTTGCACTCCCTCGGAGATATTTCCAATATACTCAAAAAATTCTAGGAATCGTCGGGATAGATTTCTAGCATCCGATATAATAAAAATAGATAGTGAGGTTGCCATGGAAAATGCACCCACACTTATTTCCTTCATAAACAGTAGTTTCAGTGCATATACAAAAACAAAAATCTGTAGCGTGAGAGTGGACGAAAATTGAAACCATCTCATTTTTTCCATAAACCAGAATGTCCGACGTGCAGTATCCACTTCAAAATCAAGATACTGCTTCAAATGGTCTCTTTCGAAAGAAAGCTGAGTAAATAATTTTGAATTGAGAATATTTGTAACAGCATCTACGATTTTTCCCGTCACTGTACTTCTAGCCTCGGCAAAGTTCTTTGCGTAGTTCTTGCACCTTAAAGCTAAAAGGTAAGATACCAAGATATAAAACAATATCCATCCCGCTAAAAAATATCCTAAGCCTGCATGCACTCCCATTAATAGCCAAAACGAAAAACCAAAGGTTACAATTGTAGGCCAAAAATCAAACATTAAGGTCCACAGAGAGTGATTCACAGACATGGAAACTTCAGAAATTCGATTCGCAAGAGAACCCGAAAAGTGGGAAGTAAAATACCTCTGAGAGTGATACTGCAAGTAGTGGTATAATTGGTGACGAACTTTTCTACGCAAAGACGGACCAACCATAACCAAAATTGATCCGCTTGCTCTGCTAAAAATCAGAATTCCCACGCTGATATAGACAAAAAATAAAATAGGGTCCTTAAATTGATCAAAAAATGAATCCCCTAATGCAAAATTAGATTTTTCTGCAGTCTCAATAAAACTACGAATAGCTTTGGGAATCATAATTTGGCAGGCGGCCTGACCAAATTCTAAAATAAACATTCCCATCAGAGGGATTTTGTAGAGTTTAAGAAAATGAAGTACAAAAGCGAGAGGGGAACTAGGCAACTGAGGAGCATCTTTGGCAATCTTCATAGATCGCCAAAGAATGCTACGAAATGATATTAAAATCAACTGATCCGCTTAGTATTTTACACCACATCCATACGGTTTTGACTGGGCCATCTTAATTTTCTCACCCTTAAGAGAAGCCGTTAAGGCATCTGTGACATAGTTTGTAGAAGTTGCAATATCTTTTGAGTCTGAAGAATCGTTACTATCGATTGCTCCATTGTATACCAAAACACCCTCTGGGTTAATGACATACATGTGAGGCGTTACCTTCGCACTATAAGCTTTTCCGGCCGCACCTGATTCATCAAGTAGAATTGCAGTTGCCGCCATACCCAGCTCTTTGTACTTGGCTTTTGCTTGCTCAGCTGTCAAATGCCCCTGCTTGCCTTTTGCTGAGGAGATGATACTAAGCCAAACCACATTCTTTCCTGTATATTCCTTCTGTAGTTTTTGCATGTTCCCAACGCTGTAATGCTTCTTTACAAACGGGCACTCATGGTTAAACCACTCTAGCACGACATACTTACCTTTAAAATCTGCCAACTTGTGAGCCTTTCCGTTATGATCAACCAAAGAAAATTCCGGGGCTTTTTCTCCAACTTTTGCAGCAAACACACTGACAGATAAAATAGTTACTAAAAATAAACTCAACAGCCTCATCTCACATACTCCTTATTAGTTAGTTCGCATATATTTTAATTGAATTATATCCTCTGACATATCCAAATCTATTTTATAGATTGAAGAATTATATCGGCACTCAATATCTCAGGCAAAAGAATTTGCTGTCCCTTCTCATCGTAGTACACATAAACAGGAACACTATTTCGTCCCAATTTCTTAAGTGCTTCCGTAATGATAGGATCTTGATTCGTCCAATCTGCAGTTATGAGTTTTATATTTCTCTCGTTAAAATAACTTAACATTTTATCTGTTCTTAAGACGAGCTTCTTGTTTACCTGGCAGGTCAGGCACCATGCAGCCGTGAAATCTATAAAGACTTTTTGTTTTTGATTTAGATAGGACTCTAACTTCTCAGGCTGGTAGACCTCCCACTGTCCAATTGCTGATTGCGCAGACGGTGACTGAAGAAGGACATAGCGATACGTATATAAAAGTGAAAATATTCCTATTAGAATCAAAGCAACTGTTTTTACTTTTGTATCCTTGAATTTCCAAGCATCTCGAACCCAAAAAAGGAATAATACAAAAACGAAAAACACAAGAATAGCAACAACAGCATCAATTGAAGTTTGAAAACTCAGGACCCAAAGAAGCCAAATCACTGTTAACACCATAGGAAAAGCTAAAAACTGTTTTAAGTTTTTCATCCATGCCCCAGGCTTTGGAAGCTTTCTTAACAACGGAGGGAAGTAGCATAAAATCAAATACGGAAAGGCCAAACCAAGACCAATCGATAAATAAACCGATAATGCAACTAAAGGAGGCATTGTGAGTGTGATTCCTAATGCCGTTCCCATAAATGGCGCTGTACATGGAGTTGCCACAATAACAGCAAGCACACCGGTAAACAGAGTTCCTAACAAACTTTTCTTATTTGCTAATGAACCTCCTAAATTGACAAATGCTCCGTCTATATCAAAAGTCCCGTATAAATTTAAAGCCATGAAATAAAACAAAATAGCCATAGAGAGAACAAAACCCGGGGACTGTAGCTGAAATCCCCAGCCCAAATTTTTTCCGAGGGACTGAAGAATCAAAAGCATTCCACTTAATATAAGGAAGCTTATAAGAACACCCAATGTATACGTCCAACCATGCATTCGTATCGCCTTAGGATTGTCTTTTGTTAACTCAATCAAGCTTAATATTTTGATTGAAATCACAGGAAACACACAAGGCATGAGGTTTAAAATAAGTCCGCCCAAAAAAGCAAAAATAAGAGCCCCTATCAAATCTTTCTTTTGAGGCATCATCATTTTTCTTTGAGGTCGTAATTCGTAGTAAGTATCCTTCTGATCTTTAGAAAGATTAATTAAACCCGA
>CAUJDY010000119.1 GCA_963169805.1 Bdellovibrionota bacterium
ATGGTCCATTCCGGAGACATAGTTTACACTTTATACCGGAGACATGCTTTACACTTTTAAAACTTCAGAAGTTTATTTATCCGGGTTAAATTCATCATCGGTTTTCTCTTTCAAAACTTAAGTTTATTTTTTATTTCTAACGCCCGTCCTGGTTTTTTATTCCCCAAAATCCTCGCATCCAGCTCGGACCCTTTCAGGGTCAATTTTGGGGAATTCCTTTTGTACTTACATTAATCCAAATGGATCATCCACAGGCTCAACTCTTGAGCCCTTCTCATCAAAATATCCAAGATCATAATCCATAAAACTGACAACCCATATACCATCTTCCATCTCTTTTATTCCTACTTGTTGACCAGCAAAGCATCGACTGAGACTTACTTTTAATTTTTTGGTACAGATGCGACCACAATGAGTAACTGTAATGGTTTGATCATGCATAGGATAAAAGAGGGGTTCTAATTTTTTTAATTCTTTATCCGATTTTTTATAAATCTCTACAGGATATTTATTTTTAATCCCTTCATGAGGTCTTTCATTATTAAAAATATTTATAAAATTATCAAACGCCTCTTGCTGTGAGATCAGTGTTTGTCTTGGTGGACGGGTCGTTTCAAGTTTTAAGGTTAAGTGCATCCGCTCATGACGACCATTTTCTTGTGGTTCACCAGGCGTGATTCTCTCTAAATTTATTCCCAGCCTTATCCACCAAACTGATAACTTGGTTAAATTATAAAAAGTTTGCCCATTGGCAAAAGGATTGCCATTGTCGGTCCTCATGGAATCAGGGATACCATATTCTTTAAAAGCTCTCGTAAATACTTCAAAGGCAAACTCTTCTCTTGTGGAAGATAGAGCATCGATAGCAATAATATAGCGTGAGGCATAATCAGTAATTGTTAGAGGGTAACAGTATTGTCTATTACCCAGCATAAACTCACCCTTATAATCAGCACACCATAGCTGATTGGGTTCATTGACATGCTCTAATGGGGTACCTGTGGCCTTAAATCGTCTGCGTCCCAATCGATGCTTCACTAAACCATGTCGGTCTAAAATAGCGTGGATAGTGCTCTTGGCAGGAGCTTTAACTTCGGGATATTTTTTAATTATTTTTTCTCTGATTTTAGGAGCACCCCAATTAGGATAATCACGTTTTAAATCCAGGATCATCGCTTCAATTTGGACTGGGAGAGAATTGGCATAACGATGCGGAGTTCTTTTTTGCTCCACCAGTGCACATTGCCCCATCATCTTATAACGATCGATTAATTTATAGGCCGTAGGCCTGGTAATCCCAAACTCTTTACACAGAGGAGCAATCTTCTCCCCCTCTAAATATCTTGCTATAAATTTTAACTTCTCATCCATTTTATTACATTCTTTCCAACCCATGGAATTTCCTCCTTGAGTAGAAAAGTGTAAACTATGTCTCCGGTATAAAGTGTAAAGGATGTGTCAGGAAGGACAGATATTGGCTTTTTTATTGGGTGCCGCTGGTACTTTGGTGGAAGCAAGCGGTTGTGTTGGACGTGAGGCGGTGATGACTCACCAGCATGGTGGTGTGAGCTTTCGGTGGTTGAATAGACAGTTAGTTACAAAATAATTTTGCTGATAGAAACTCCTGAACCAATTGTAACTTGCTGTCCATAAATGCGTGCTGTTAAAGCCTGAGCCGCCAACTTTTTTGTTTATAAATTAATTTATTTTAAGTAACTTAATTTATATGAAAAACAATACAGGAAATAAGTCTGGCCTAGCTCGCTTTTTATCTTTCAACCTTGATACTGAGTTTCATGATATTAGTAGTTATGATTTAAAACCTCGAATTAAAAAATCTGCTTCAAAGTTGGATGAACTCAAAAAATTAGCTCCAAAAGATTCGCTGCCTAATGAATTGATCGAATGGTTAAGTTACCAAACAGATCAAACTGACATCATTGCAGAAGTTCTTTCTCGAATATTATTATACGTATCACCAAAAAATCAGTTTGAGCCAATAAAAATAAATAAATGGTTTAAAAGAGGGAAATTACCCAACCAGCTTTCTCAGGCCCTTCCGTCGACTATGACATACATTTTCGCAGACATTACTAAAGCAAATAAAATGAAAGGAAAGATGCTAAAGCTTTCCGAAAAGGTCTCTGCTTTCGATTCAGATAGAACGACTAAAAAAGGAAAAAGAAAAGTGATCTCAGCTGAAGCTGCTTCTGCTGAGCTTGATATTTTAACTTTGAAATTTAAAGAATTAAATCTCCTGATACTCAGGAAATTAAAAGAAATTGAGGCAATCCTCGGTAGTGGAGGTTCTCTATGAATCTTTATAGAGCCATTGAATTTAGCAAACTAGCATTTATGTTGAATGAAGAAAGTCGCGAAATTTGGAATTCCGCCGCAATAGAGTTTAAAAATAATAATATGGGAAAAAAAGTAAACTGGTGGTGTGATCCTAAAAAAGCAAAACAAAGGCGTGCAATTTCAGCTTGGATTTGTAAGGAATCAGCAGAGCTTTTTTTTGACAAAAGTCTCGAGTTTAATGCTATGAGAGGTGGCCGGTTTAATCCAGCAAGAAGTTTTGGAATATTGTATACAGCTACTTGTCCTACCGTTGCCGCACTTGAGGTTTTATATCACCAATTTGAACAAGCTTTTCCGCTCTATAAGAATATGTCAAAATCTGGTGAAACTCTTACTTCAAATTTCAATAGCCCAATTCCCGATAAGCAAGAACTCATAATTGTAGCCTTTGAAATTGATTATAAAGGTAATTCAAAACAAAAGGTGTTTGACGATTTAAAAGATGCCAAAAACCTTTCAGAAAAAGTTGGATTTTCAAGGTATGTCAGTTCGAATTTTAATAGAGAATTTGTGTTTGGGAATGACTATGAAATATCTAGAATTATTGGATGCCATATGCATACACAAGAAAAGTCGGCTTTTAAAGTTCCATCAGCTCGAATTGATTTTGTATTACAAGATAAGTTGAAAAAACGCAATGTCCTGATTCCAGAGAAAGAGATTGATGCTAAAATTGCTTCATTGAGCGGAAAATGGATTGAGTATAAATTTGAAGTTGATATGAACAAAGATGATTCTGGTTCTCATGCAGTAACTTGTTTTGTAAATGGGAAACCAGAGGGAAAGCATGAGTTTCTACTTGATCCTGTACCACCAAAGAAAGGCCCTCATCTTCAAATTCATGAATATTTACCAAATTCATCAGGATCTCTAGCTGAAAGAAAGATGTTTGCAAGGTATGTTGCTACTCAGAAATTTAAGTAAGTTGATTAGTTCATATTGGCTTTAGGTAAAGTTGAAACTTTTAAAACTAGACCTAGAAATCAAAAACATTATTTAATTACTAAGAGATTCTTCAATAAACCTTTTGGTACCTTTTAAATGGAATTGAATTTGTCTGCCTCCAAAAAAAATAGTGTATCGTTTTTTTAAGTCTATAATCGGTGAACTTGTTTCTTCTCCAAAATCTACAACTTCTATAACAGCATCATTTCGAACCATTCTAGCCAATAGTTGTCTCATTTCA
>CAUJDY010000120.1 GCA_963169805.1 Bdellovibrionota bacterium
TGAGTGTAGTTTTTGTTCAGATTAATATGATTGAAACACAAATTCCTCAACTCGTCAGCCAGGCTTCTGAGTCGAACCCAGAAACGGTCAAGGTTAAAATTTCTCTTGAAATTCAAGATAAAGATTTAAAACTTGTTGTGACTGATAACGGTAAAAACAAAGAAATCAAAATTTCAGGGCAAAAAGAAGGATATGATCTTGAAAAATTATATGTAGAGGCAAAGCAGGTGAAATCTCAGTATCCCTCTGTTTTTAAGATCGAACTAAAACCTACAAGTAAAGTTTCTCTCGATAAAATTGTATCTGTTATGGATAAGATTCGTAAAATCAAAACAGAAGACGGAAAGTTTTCGTTTAAAGACACAAAAACCGGCCAAAGTGTTCAAACAGATTTAATTTTTCCAGATATTGTATTTTCTAGTGGTGCATAGGTTAGGTAAGGTCGATTTAATAGGTAAGGTCGAAAATGAGTTTTTTAAAGAAAAGAAAAAAATTGCCATCGAACTTCAAGATTCAAATTACATCCATGGTGGACATGTTTGTGATTCTTCTCGTATTCTTGATTAAGAGTTATTCGACAAGTCCTGTTCAAATCAATCCGAATAACGATATTCGACTACCAGCCTCAACTAGTGCCGCAGGGCCTGTAGATGTCTTAAAGCTCATGGTTTCCAAAAAAGGTATTTTTGTAGAAGAATTGAAAGTAGTTGATTTTGAAAAACCAGGAACTCTCGCTAAAAAAGATGTAGATCCATCGGATGAGAAGTTTATTGTGAATCTCTTTAAGGCATTGGATGAGCAAGCCAAGAAAACACAATCTATTGCAGCCAAAAATGAAACCGTAAAGTTTGAAGGAAAAATTCTGATGCAAGCAGACCGTGATCTTGAGTATAGCTTGCTTGAGAAAGTCATGCATACGTCTTCAATCGCTGGCTACTCTGAAGTGAAGCTTGCGGTACTCTCGGGGAATTAAAGATCGACCCTACTGCACGATATCAGAAAAAATAAAAAAGCCAGATGTTTCCATCTGGCATAGTCTAACTCTAATATTAACGCTCTATGTACATAAAAGGTACCAAGTACCTTTTAGAGACCCATCAAGCCGTTTACGTTCAATTTGCCACCAGAAACAGTTTTGTTTCTTAATCCGTTAACCGGTGTTGCTGTTTGCAGAAGAGAGTCTTTAATTTGCTTCCAAGTTGCATTGGGGTATTTTGACCACAACAAAGCAGCTGCGCCTGAAACATGCGGAGTTGCCATAGATGTTCCATCCCATGTTGCTTTAATTCCAAATTGAGGAAGATCAAGCGCAACATCCGTGTACTTATTCATTGGAACTGTTGAGTAAACAACAACTCCTGGAGCTCCAATATCAACTGTTCTTTTTCCCCAGTTTGAGAATGTTCCAAGGTTATTGTTACTATCAAGCGCAGCTACACTCACGATGACATCGTCTGGGTAGCTGGCAGGATAAGCTGGTTGTGAGCTTGTATCGTTGTCGTAACCTTTTCCTTGAGAATCCCCATTTCCTGCTGCTGCAACAAAGAGTGATCCACGAGTTTGCGTGTAAGCGATTGCTTCGCGTAGAGCTTGGTTATCTGGGTCATTTGGATCTTCGCCTGTTGAGCCCCAAGAATTAGATAAAACATGAGCTCCATTATCTACAGCATAACGAATGGATTTTACAGCTCCCGCAGTTGTCCCTTGGCCTTTTTCTGATAAAAATCGAATCGACATAATTCGAATGTTATGAACTCCAGCTACGCCTGCGATACCTTTTCCATTGCCGGCTCTTGCTGCAACATTACCCGCACAGTGAGTTCCGTGACCTGGATTTCCACCACTAAAAAGCATTTGAAGTGGATCTGTTGTTAAGTCGTATGGTTTATTGTCGTCAGTTACAAAATCCCAACCAACGATATCATCAACATATCCATTACCATCATCGTCTTTATTGTTATTTGGAATTTCTAATTGGTTTCGCCAAAGAACTTCAACAAGATCTTCATGCGTGTAATCAACGCCTGTGTCAATCACTGCCACCACGATAGGTGCTAGGCCTGCTTGTGACCATGCTCCAGCTACATTATTATCAACCATTCCCCACTGGTTGTTATAGAGCGGGTCATTGCCAACAAAGATGGGTGTTACAGGTGCAGGAATAGCTGGGTTGTCCTCTATTGCAATCGGGCTATCAAGTTTCATGCCCTGTAATTTTGCTATTTGCTCTTGAGTGCCTTTAAAATCATTGATGAGTTTAAGGCGGTAATTAGGCTGTATGTACTCAATTGAGGCATTTCTTGATAGTGACTTCATTTGAGTTGTTGATAGTTTAATATTTTGAATGCGAATCCACTCTTCTGTGACGTCTTCAGCTTCCATACGAGATGACCCAACTTCAAACATCTCAAACTGCTGAAGTACTTGGGCTTTATTCTTGAGCCCTGTTTTTGATAGTTTTATTAGGTAGTCATTGTAGGTAGCGTGTGCCGATTGAACAAAAGTAAAGGCAAGTGCCATTACCATAAAAGAAGTTATACTTCTCATTTTCCCCTCCGTGGTACGTGCCAGCAATCCCTGCTGGTTTGTTAAAGTATGATGTTAGTCTAGCCATTCTTTTGAGCATCTCCTAACATTTTTCTATTTTGCAGCGCTTCCTTTCTCTCGATTTTGCTTATTTAAATAGCAATAAACATTCTGTTTGTACTTCCTAGAAATATTGATTTCTTGGTCGCTCAAGATGGTCAAGGCAGGGGCCTTCGTTTCTGGGAAACTCGAGCAAGGAGGTTCGTAAGGGGGCTTTAAAATACTGTTTTCTCGTCTGAAAAAACATGTTACTCCTTTTAATTGAATACAAAATGAGAATTAAAAAAACGTATTAATGTATAGCTAAACAGGTTGGTAACAGCCAGCCTCGTGAGGGATTTTATGTCATCGTCGCAGTTCACACCTGAAATTAAAACCGTTGATCTTGAAGCTCAAGCGCAAGAATTTTTAAAAACCGCCGCATTTACAACACGTCTGGATGATATCATTGCTTGGGGTCGCAAAAATTCTCTTTGGCCACTTCCTTACGGAACGGCTTGTTGTGGAATTGAATTGATGTCTGTGATGGGGCCTAAATATGATTTGGCTCGCTTTGGAGCTGAGGTTGTTAGATTTTCTCCTCGCCAATCTGATTTATTAATTGTTGCAGGTACAATTACAGAAAAAATGGCACCCGTTCTTGTTCACATCTATCAACAAATGTTGGACCCAAAGTATGTCATATCAATGGGAGCCTGTGCGAGTTCTGGTGGCTTTTATCGTGCTTATCATGTTCTTCAAGGAATAGATAAAGTTGTTCCTGTCGATGTTTACATTCCAGGCTGCCCTCCTTCTCCCGAGGCAGTTTTAGACGGAGTTATGCTATTACAAAAGATGATAGAAAATCATGATCCGCGTCCGTGGAAAGACTCATGGAAAGTGCCACAATTTTTAACTCAACCTCAATCTTAAGAATCAAGGTAAAATATGAATCATATTGAAGAAATAAAAAGTGAGCTGACGCAGAAGTTTCAAAGACTCGATGGTTTTGAATTTGGAAACCATTTTGGCAATGATGTTCTAGAAGTACCAAAAGATTTAATATTACCGCTTATGAAGCAACTTAAAGATTCTGGACGTTTTGATTTCTTAATGGATCTTTGTGGAGCAGATTATCCAGAGAGAAAACAGCGTTTTGAAGTGATTTACCAACTTTTCAATACGCGAACTTTTCGTCGGTTGAGAGTTAAGGCTCGTGTTGGTGAAAATGAAACAATTGATTCTATTATATCTGTTTGGAAGGGTGCCAACTGGTTCGAAAGAGAAACCTATGATATGTATGGAATTGTTTTTAAAGGCCATCCATTTCTAAGAAAAATCTTAACACACCATCATTTTAAGGGGCATCCACTCAGAAAAGACTATGATCCAAATCTTCAGCAGCACTGCCAAGACGTGATGCCTATTCACTTCGAAAATGATGATGTCTACACTAAGGATCCAAACAAGAATCTTGTTCCTCTTAATATCGGACCGTCTCACCCAGCTACGCATGGAACACTTCGCGTGATGGTTGAGCTAGAAGGTGAAACAATTAATCGCTCTAACGTTGAGCTGGGTTTTTTACATCGTTGCTTTGAAAAAATGTGTGAAACACATTTCTACAATCAAGTTATTCCTTATACGGATCGTTTAAATTACTGTTCTGCACCTATGAATAACATTGGATACGCAAAGGCTGTGGAAAAAATGTTGGGTGTAGAAATCCCACCAAAAGCGCAGGCAACACGAGTCATTTTAGCAGAGCTTTCAAGAATCATTGATCATATTGTGTGTATTGGTGCAAATGCCGTAGATTTAGGCGCATTAACAGGCTTTTTCTATTTATTCGGACTGCGCGAGCAAGTGTACTCACTGTTTGAAAAATTATGCGGAGCACGTCTTACAGTTTCACTTTTAAGAATTGGTGGGATTGCCAATGAACCTCCAAAAGGCTGGTATGAAGAAGTCTTGCGTGTAAATGAAGAAATCAAAAAGGGAATTGATCAAATTGATCGCCTCCTCACAAATAATAAAATTTGGATAGAAAGAACTCGAGGCGTGGGCGGAATTTCTGTGGAGAATGCAATTCAGTATGGTTATACAGGGCCATGCTTGAGAGCTGCAGGGCTTGGGTTAGATCTTAGAAAAGCAGATCCATATTACGGCTATGATCAGTTAGATTTTGCGATCCCAACTGGAACAACCGGAGATTGCTATGATCGTTATCTAGTAAGACTAGAGGAGATGAAGCAATCTACACGTATCATTGATCAAGTCGCTCGAAATGTACCTAGCGGAGATTATATAATTCGTGACAAAAGTATTGTGCTTCCGGAGAAAAAAGATGTTTATGGAAACATAGAAGGTTTAATGAATCATTTCATGCTGGTTGTAAAAGGTATTCGACCACCAAAGGGCGAAATATATGATGCAACTGAAGCCGCAAATGGTGAGTTAGGATTTTTCTGTGTGAGTGATAATGGGCCTAAGCCATATCGTCTGCGTGCGCGACCTCCGTGCTTTGCAATTTATCAATCCTTTCCCGAGTTGATAAATGGTGGATTAGTCGCGGATGTTATTGCTGTATTAGGTAGTTTAAATCTTATTGCTGGTGAATTGGATAGGTAGGAGAAAATATGTTTCAGTTGTCTGCAGATGGAAAAAAGAAAGTACAAGAGTATCTTAAGAGATATGAGACCAAGAGATCCGCAATTATCCCTGCGCTTTATATAGCTCAACAAGAAAATGGTGGATGGGTCTCTCCAGATGTTGTGAAGCACTTAAGTGAAGTGATGGAGCTCCCAATGACTCATATCAATGAAGTTCTCACATTCTACACGATGTTCAATAAGAAGCCTGTAGGACGTCATCATATTCAGATTTGTACAAATGTCTCTTGCTCTATGGCGGGAGGGCATGATCTCGCTGATTATCTCTGTGAGAGGCTTGGTGTTGTTGACGGTGAAATGACAAAAGACGGACGTTTTACAATATCTCGAGCCGAGTGTTTGGGCTCATGTGACACGGCCCCAGTTATCCAAATTAATATTGATGATTATATTGAGAACGTTGATAAAGCGAAATTAGATCAACTCGTAAATCAGTTGAAATAAAGCTAACTGAAGTAATTGAAAGAAAGTTGCAGGGAATAAAATGGAAGTTAAATTACTAACAGAACATTACGATAAGCCTGAGTTCAAGAATATTGAAGGTTACAAAAAACATGGCGGCTATGAAATGCTTAAGAAAGCTTTCAAGATGAAGCCAAAAGAAATTATCGAAGAAGTAAAGGCCTCGGGTCTTCGCGGCCGAGGTGGTGCAGGATTTCCAACTGGAATGAAGTGGAGTTTTTTGCCGGATAATGGAGAGACTCGTTATTTACTTTGCAATGCAGATGAAGGTGAGCCAGGGACTTTTAAAGATCGCATGATGATGGAGAAGGCTCCTCATCAACTTATAGAGGGAATGATTATTTCTGCCTACGCCGTGAATTCTACAAAGTCTTATATCTATATTCGTGGCGAGTACACTCAATCGATTCGTACAATAGAAAAAGCAATCAAAGAAGCTTATGAAGCCGGTTATCTAGGGAAAAATATTTTAGGATCAGGTTTTTCTCATGATATGGATGTGTATTCTGGCGCTGGAGCTTACATCTGCGGAGAGGAAACGGGATTGATTTCTTCGTTAGAGGGTAAGAAAGGTCAACCAAAGCTTAAGCCTCCTTTTCCTGCCGTTCAAGGCTATTTAGAAAAACCAACAATTGTAAATAATGTGGAGACTCTTGCTGCTGTAAAATACATCATTCGTGATGGAGCGGCTGCGTACAAAAAATATGGAACAGAGAAATCTGCAGGAACAAAATTATTTTCTGTAAGTGGTGATGTTGTAAAGCCAGGTAACTACGAGGTTCCACTAGGATACTCACTCAAAGATTTAATAGAAAAGGAGTGTGGTGGATTGAAACCGGGCAGGAAGCTTAAGGCGGTTATTCCTGGAGGATCGTCTGCTCCAGTTTTAAATGCAGAAGAATCCTACAGAGCAACTATGGACTATGAGTGTCTTGCTCAGATGGGATCAATGTTGGGTTCTGGAGCTGTTATTATTATTGATGATAGTCGTTGCATGGTAGATTTATTGAATGTCATTTTGCATTTTTATCATCACGAATCTTGTGGCCAGTGTACGCCTTGCAGAGAGGGTACAGGGTGGCTTGAAAAAATTGTCACAAGTATTATGAGTGGTCGAGGACGTCCACAGGATATTGATCTATTGGATACGGTTGCTCAGAATATGAAGGGACGTACAATTTGTGCGCTATCCGATGCGGCTGCGCTACCTACAATAAGTTTTGTACAAAAGTTTAGAGATGAATTTGAATATTATGTGAGAGAAGGCCGTTCTAAAGTGACTGGAAAACAGTTGAGACGCCATAACAACAGAGGGCACCATGCTGAAATGCACCATTAATGGTAAAGAAGTACAAGTTAAAGCCGGCGCAACGATTATTGAAGCCTACATGGAAGCAAAAGAAAATATTGCTCACTATTGCTGGCACCCAGGTTTATCTATAGCTGGTGTTTGCAGAATGTGTATGGTGGAAATAGAAGGCAATCCACGTCTTCAAATAGCATGTAATACAAAAGTAGCAGAAGGTATGAAGATCAATAATACATCTGCAAAGGTAAAAGAAAGTGTGGAGTGGACATTAGGTTTTCACCTGATTAACCACCCACTCGATTGCCCGATATGTGACCAAGCGGGCGAGTGTGGTCTTCAAGAGTATTATATGTCTTACGGAAAATACAATCCGGGTATGGCAGAGCAAAAAGTTAAGAAGAACAAAGTTGTCGATTTAGGTTCAAAAATTGTTTTGGACTCAGAGAGATGTATTTTGTGTGATAGGTGTGTGCGCTTTACAAGTGAAGTTTCAAAAACAAATGAATTTGGAATTTTTAATCGCGGTGACCATGCAGAAATTGGAACAGTAGATGGAATGCCTGTTGAGAATAATTATGCACTTAATGTTGTAGATATTTGTCCAGTAGGTGCTCTAACTTCAAAAGACTTTAGATTCAAACAAAGAGTTTGGTATCTCAAAGAGTTTGAGACAGTATGCAATGGCTGTTCTACGGGCTGTAATATAAAAGTACACTTCAACGAAAATGGTCTTTATCGAGTTAAGCCTGTGCACAATGAAGCTGTTAATGGTTATTGGATGTGTGATCAGGGACGAGATTTATATAAGTTTGCTAATAAAGAATTTAGACAAATAAAGGCCACCAAAAATGAGAATGGTCATGTAGTAACTTTGAGCGCTGGAGCCGCAGCAAAAGAAGTTGGAGCCATGCTCAACAAATCAAGTGGGCTAGCGCTTGTTTTGACTGGTCAGTACACATCTGAGGAATATAACTCAATTTTATCTTACGCAAAAAACCTTTCGGCAGAGATCTATTATTGGAAAAATAACCCTGAGAGCTGGGATGAGTTTGATGGAATTTTGTATCGAGGAGACCACAATCCAAATACAAAAGGATTAGAATTAGAACTGTCATCTGCAGGTATTAAGGCAAAGGACTTGAAAGATTTGTATTCTGCGATCGAATCCGGAAAAGTAAAGACAGTCGTTGTAGCAGCACCCGAGGTTCAAAAAAATTATGAAAATCTAGAAGAGGTTTTTAATAAACTAAATAAAGCAGATCAACTTATATGGCTAACAAGCGGACGTAATGACTTATTTGAAAAAGCTAATTATGTCATTCCAATGAAGTCGTTTACGGAGAAAAAGGGTACGTTTGTAAATCACAAGGGGATAGAGCAAAAAATTTCTAAGGGTGTTACAATTGTATCTGAATCATTGAGCCTATCTGAAATTGTTGAGTTATTTAAAGGTAATGATCTTGTAGGATTTAATATTCCTACCTACGAACGTCCTCAGCTTCTGGGAGGTGTCTAATGGCTGTTGAGTATAAAGAAGTTCCAAAACCAGTTAAGGCTTCAGAATGGTATTTGCCCGGAATCTTTACGGGATTAGGAATTACATTTAAGAATTTAGTACGTAATTTATTGAATAAAGATCAAATGTTAACGCTCAATTACCCCGAAGAAAAGTATGAGTATTCTCCGCGGTTTAAAGGTACGCATATTTTAACAACACGAAAAGATGGTAGTGTTCGATGTACAGCTTGTATGCTGTGTGCAACCAACTGCCCAGCTAATTGCATTACTATTGTAGCGAGTGAACACCAGGATCCTACAGTTGAAAAGTATCCTATCGTATATGAAATCGATATGTTGAGATGTGTCTTCTGTGGATTTTGTGAAGAGGCGTGTCCCGTAGATGCAATTCGCATGGGTCCAGAGTGGCAAGTGCCAGGAAAAAATGGATCAAACTTTATTTGGGGTATTCAAGATTTAGCATATCGACCACAACTTAAAGGTGGTATGCAGTCTGTTTGCGACGACAGCGAACGACATATCGCCGGTATCTAAAAGGTACGGCGCCACCGTTGGTTGAGAGGTTGGGTTTAAAGGAACTAAGTACCAACCGGGGCGCCGGAACGT
>CAUJDY010000121.1 GCA_963169805.1 Bdellovibrionota bacterium
TTAGTTAAGTGGTCCAAAGTTTTTTTCGCATCACCATACTGACATATATTTAAATAACCAATAGCTCGTACAGCATAAGACTCAGGCTTATAGAGATCTTTAAACTGTGGCATTTGAATCGAAAACATATTCCCCACAGCACCAGGTGCATCTCCAGACAAAATCTGCATCCAACCCTGTTCAATTAGCGCCTGGAACCAGAGCGGATTATCTTTCCCAATAAACTTATATGATTCAATTGCTTTTTTATATTGCTTGTTTCTGTATGCGGATCGTCCCATATTCATTTTTAACAAAGACATGACATGAGGATGAGTCTTTTGATCCTCTATAATTCTAAGAAGACGCTCCTGTCTTTCCATAGAGGACTTAACATCGCCAAGCATATACTCTGCGACAGAGGCTAAGTACTGTGCTTCAATATATTTTTTAGATTTTTCTTCTACTTTAATAGCGTGTTGCAAAGAGGTCTTCCACGACTTATTAATAGATTCGCCTAAAGCTATAACATAATGAAACTGACTTGCTGATTTTTCTGGAATATAAGATGAAGAAACTTGTCGTAACTCCTCTGTCATACTTGGAACAAATTCTCTTCTATAATCGGATACCAAGAGATCTGCCGATGATTTTGTAAACTTATTATTAAGCTTTACAATTTTTAATAACTCTGGAACACCTTCCGTATAAAATCCCATTTTATAGAGGCAACTTGCATAATAATAATCTCTCAAATCTTTAGCCTCACCAGTCAGGCTCTTCAGAGGATGTAGTAAACCAGTTCCCAGATGGCATCGATCTTTATACTCAGTTAAAATAAGCCCCTGAATAAGCTGTAATTCTTCTGCAGATATTGCTGTGTATGCCAATTCAATAACATCAAACGTAGGTGTAATCGCCAGCATGATCATCTTTATTTTTTCTGCCGTAATATCTTTTGGAAATGCTAAAACAATTTTCTCAAATTTTTGCTCCGGCTGAAATTTTTCGTACTTCATTTTTGCTAATCCATCAACTACAGATTGTTTTTGCATATCCGGACTTGAAAGCTCTTTTATTTTTTCGAATTGTAAATTAAATATTCCAGGCAATTCCATTGTAAATTGCTTCATGGCTACTTGATCTTCAACACCAATATTAATAACCGGAATACTCTTTAAAGTTTTCTTTCCTGCCTTATCTACATTATACGCATCAAAAGTCGCCACACCTGATTTACGACGGCGAAGCGAAGGGTCTGCGTCTCGACCTTTTATGGTTTCAGTAGAAGAAATATTTTTAATTTGCTCCTTTGCGGCCTTAAATTTAGCAGTATGTTCTTGAACTTGTGGATTTGTATAAGTAGGTAAACTTTGTATCAGAGGAGCTGTATCAACTTGAATAGCTTTCTCTGTCGCACTACTAGGTGTTCTTTGATCCGTTTTATGCGCGAGTTTTTCATCATTAGCACCAAAGTATTTGTTATAATACTCCACCGCTTTTTTCTTAACGGTCTCCCATTGAGCTTCAACTCTGCCCCAAAAGCTAGCAGCAATATGAGATGAGGTTGAGGCATGAGCTTCATACTGAGGAAAACTCAGCATAAAGCTAACAACAACCAAGGAATATATAAAATTCTTAAGAAGTTTCAACATAAAGCCCCCAGAGCTCTTATTACTTATCACTGTTTGCACTTGATCCAAAGTAGTACACAATACCAATTGCTGCAGATAATGAATGCTCAATATCATCCGATGTGCCGGTTGAGTTTCTGTACTTCTCACGCTCTTCTTTATAAAATCTATTTCGAATATCAAATCGTATTGCTAAGCTATCTTTTATAAAAAACTGCTGCGTAATGTCTGCAACAAGTGTTACTGAGGATTTTTCCTGATTGCCTGCCTCAAGCTGTTTTTCATAAGTTGTTAATCCAAGACCTATGTTAATTCCCATATCAAAGTAGATAATTGATTTATCAAAAATTGATACTTTACCGTAGATTGGCATCCAATTATAAGTCGCAGTAATTTGTCGATTTAATTTATTGTAGGCAGGAGCACCGTTAAGGCCAAATATCTCATCTGTTGTTTTTGAATTATCTGTATTGTAGTGTAGATAACTGACTTCAAAACCATTTTGCTCACTCAAATAGTAACCACCACTTAATCCAAAAGCCTGACCCTTAGTGAAACTATCATTAATCAAAATTCCTGCTGTTGGAGAAAGATAGTATCTTTTCTCTTTAGTATATCGTCTGTTTTGAACCACATGGAAATCTTGATCTTTTTGTTGCCAGTACTGGTTTTCAATCTCTTGAATATCCACTTTGTCTGACTTAGCCTCTGGTTTTGTTTTATCCGAAGCTGGTGCCGCCTTTACTGGCACTGCCGTTTCAGCAGACTTCTTTCCCGGTCTCTGATACTTGTCCGATTGAGCGAATGCATCACCTAAAGACAGTAACAACATCATAGCGAGCGCTACTGTAAACACAAAAAATTTAAAGTCTTTCATAACTCCCCCTGAGAATACTTTTAAAAACGTTCCACTTCATAAACAACATCTATCACTTCCACTACGTACTCATCACCCCAGCACTCAAAAACTCACGACTGCGCGCTCTTGGCCTATTCACGCAGCACGCTACTGCGTGCTCTTGAATAAGAACGGATATGTCACCTGTACTGACATTCCGGCTGGTGGAGAAGGAAATTTCCAACTTGCTAAGCGTCTCAAAATACATCCCTCAACTACGTCATCCGAAAGCGTGCTTTGTGCAACTTTCGGCTGCAAGACTGTTCCTCCATCTTGTATCGTAAATAAAACTACAACTTTTCCATAAAGGCTTGGATTTGCGACAAGTCGTCTTTCATAACAAAAACGAATTTGCCCAATGTTTTTGCGGATAACTTCCGCAATAGCATCTTTATCCATGCCTCCACTAATATCAGCCTCATCATCGATAATTCCCACCGATGCCCCTTGACCAATATTACCTTGGGCCAATTGGCCAATACCTTTATAACCCTGTCCGCCGCCTCCTTTTCCTTCTGTTTCGACACCTTTAATTCCATAAGTTGTGCCAGTCCCCTTAACCGCTCCCATATTCTCGCTGCCAATCAATGTAGAGCTTGTTAAACCTGCTACTTGTGATTTACCAGTTGAACCACCACCGGCTGCAACCTGAATCCCTGTGCTGTTTGCACGCTGAGATATACGGCCTAACAGTTTTTGCAGACCTGAAGCTCGAATTTGAGAAATTGCTTTTACAGTTTTTTCTGTAACACCCTTTACTTGTGGAGATTTTGCGACTTCTCCCTTAGCCCCTTGAGAGCCCTGGGATGGCGCTTCCCGTTTTTCTACAATCTTAGTTGCTTGTTCTCTCTTTTCTTTGACAATTTTTGCATTATAAATAATTTGCGCATACTTGTTTTCCTCAAGAGCCTCTGGATTTTGTTTAGGATCTCTCGGGTAAAGAGCAGCTGCGATCAGCAAAAGCAAAAAACCCAAAACTGTATAGATCTGGTAGCCCTTGAGATTGGCGATTGCTAAATTTTCTTTTGTAGATAAATACTCACCCTGAGGAATCAATCTCTGACGGATTGTAAACTCACCCACTTTTCGCTCTTGCCAAGTTGTAGATTTCGGAGGATCTAGCTTTAATATTCCAACGCCATTTTTAAAATAAAATGGTTCGTCTTTTTCTCTATGGTGAACATGGTGAATACGACCATTCATTTTTACAACAATTTCATGTATATCACCGGCTACTTGTCGTCTCTCTGTCCAGTTATAGTATCCAGGATTTATTGGTATTACTTTAAGATCAAACTCATGTTGTCCTAAGCGAATTGACATATTTCCGTCAATTTTCTTTTCTGTTATACTCTCTTTATCTGTCCAAACTCCGCCCTCGTTCGAAAGATCACAAACATACCAATCATCTCCACGATGGAGTATACTTGCATGAATAGGAGACACATCCGTTCCAGTAATTTTCAGATTTACATTCCTTGAAGAGCCTATTGTAAAGACCTCTGCATCATGGTCCACTTTATAGGTTCTATGAATCTTGCTATTCTTATGTTTTAATATCAACTGCGTCTTACTCATATTTATCTCCGGATACGTTCAGCTTTTTCAAAAAAAATTTACTTTATATACTCAATTGATTCCTCAATTTGCTGGTCAAAATTCTCTTTCAACTTATAAAGAGGCACAAATTCAATCCCTCTCTTTTGCACAATATATGATCCATCTGGTTGCCTTACTTTTCCGCTAACATCTGTTTCATCAAAATTAATTTTTTGTACATTGTTCTTTTTCTGAGCTAAAGCACTATCACTCATTAAAGCAAAGCTTAACAAACTGAATACCATTATCATATACCGCATAAACACCTCACCGAGATGAAGTCGCTAGCTTTGCTGGCGACTTCTGCACTGTTGTTTCTAAATTTTTTATTTTGGTATCTAAATCAAATGGAACTATACCATCCAATTTTCTTTGTGCGAGTAAACTTTTAATTTCCTTATACTTTATAAGAGCGACTTCATTCTGACGTATCATGTTTTCATATATAAATGCTTCGTGAAGCCTAAATTCTAATACTCTTGGATAAAGCGAAATGCCCTTTGTTGTATATGCCAGTGCGTCTGATGCCTTTTCTAACTCAACATAACAACTTGTAATACCCACCAAGCTATCTTTATCTCTTGAATCCATCATAAGAGCAGATTCAAAGCTCTTTACACTTTCGGAAAAATTTAATTCTCTTAAGTAAATCTGACCTAAAAATACATAGGCATCCTTAATTGATTTATCTAGAGAAACAGATTTTTTAATCTCAACTACACTTTCCTTATAAAACTCTAATGCCCACAGGATTCTTCCTTTTTGATATCTCAAAATTCCCATATCAGGAGCCTTTTTAAGTGCTAAATCAATCATCCACAGTGCGCGCTCTTTAAATCCCTTATTCTCTGAGGCAACGCTCAAAAAATAACTCCCCCAAGGAGAATCAGGGTCAACCTGATTTAATCTGTCTCCAATCATTTCAAGATTAATCCACTGCTGTTTTGTTACACATCCATTTGCGTACTCGACTAATTTTTTCCACTTAGATTCTCCCTGTATTTTCCCACTTTGAGGGCAGTAGTCATAAGCTAATTTTTCAACGGAAACTGATTTCAATTCCGATGCATAAGACCGTGACTGAGGTGCCTTTTTTGTCTGCTGCGTAGGCACAGAAGAACATCCGACCATTAAAATGGCTACTAGCACGGACGCTATCTGTATCAACATGATGTGCTTCAAACGGATGCCTCTCATCTCTGCTTCTCCCTAGTTAAATAACGAAGTTGTTACACTTGGCAGCGCTACCTTAGGAGCACTCAAGTGAAACTTCACATACTTCGTCCCTTTAAAATTAATTCTAGATAGTTCATTTCTAAGTTCAAAACCTGTATCTTGGTATGAAGGATATTTCTTAAGAAAATCTAACCCTTGCATCAGTGTATCAGCAATTTTTTCTTCTATCGGCATTGCAATCTTCTCAATTTCACCTAGTAAAACTTGCTTATCTTTATCAGGTATATTCTCTGTTATTTGAATATTCTTAAGAGCATCCACATAGTGAGTATATACTTTTGAAAGTCTTAAAAATGCCTTTGATGAAACTTCTGGAATTCCATAGCGGATTGCTGATTGATAAGCTCTTTGAGCTTTATCCAATTTCTCAGTCTTCATTGTTAAAACCATTTCTAACCTATCCACCTTAGTTTTAACACTTTGTGAGAAGAATTCCTGTGCAAGAATATCAGCCTGAATAAATCGTGCTTCCGCTTGATATTCTTGAAGCGCATTCTTCTCCCCTACCAAGTCAGAAGCCAATTTAAATGCCAATGAATAGTTTTGATTTTCAAATGCTTCTCGCGCTCTCACTAGAGTTTCATAGTAAGCGCCATCTTTATCGTACTTTGTAATCAATTGAAGTACATCTTTTCCTGGAGAAGGAATCCGCTTAAGTTTAGCAATAACTTCGTCTCTTGTTTTTTGGTCTGGATTTTTAAGTATTTCTTTATATTTTTGCGTTGCCTTCTGAATTGCACCAGATAAGAATTCAAAATCCGCTGCTACTTTTATCCATTTTGTAGAGTTTTTTGCATCTACTTTGGCAAGCTCGCCAGCCGACACCGCTACTTTTTCTGTCTGCCCAAGGTACTCATAAAGCTCTGCAGATTTCTCCAATGCTTTTTTTGCATTTTCCGTTTTGGGATATAAACTAAAAAGCTCAAAGGATTTATCCGCTGCAAGGTGAAGCTTATTCATTTTAATGTAAATTTGGGATAAGTTCCAAAGCGCCTTCTCTGCTAAATGATTTTTTCGATTTTCCTTATAAAACTTTTCATAAAGAAGAGACGCTTCTTCTAGTTTATTTTTGTTTTGAAGTTCTAAAGTATAAGCAAAAAACGACTCCCTATAAAGTTTTTCAAGTTTAGTTTTTCGACTATCCTCTGATGTGATCTTCATAAGATCAAAAGAAGCATTCATTATTTGTTCGTACTTTTTTTGTATATTTAGTATATCTAAGTATAAATCTTGAGCTTTGAGCGCAATTTTTGGATCAATAGCTTTATTCCACCCAAGCTTCTTAAACCCTTCAGAGGATTCATCATAGCGTCCTTTTTCATAAGCAATAAACGATCGCTTAAAAGTAATATCATTCACGTATTTGCCTTTGGGATTTCTGACAATATAGTTCTTAGCCAAAACAAGATATTTATCTTCATCAGAGTCTGACCACTTTTCACCAACGGAAGACTCTAAACCAACAATTGCATAATAACTTGAATCATGGAGTATCTTTTCGTCTTTAATCAATTGAGAGACTGCATAGTATTGCTCAGAAGCCTGTCGGAATTTTTTCCGTGCAAATAAAAGCTCAGCATAGTTGAATCGCGTTGTTTCTACCTTCTCATTTGTGATTGCTGTTCTTAAATAGACTTCATACGAAATCTCACTCGCATCTGCTATGCCATCAAGATAGCTTTTGTCTTTTTTATCTGGCTTAGCTGAAGCATCTACTAATTTTTTATTCTTATTCTGCCAATCCTTATGCCACTTAGATGCTACCTTCAAACTTTGTCGGGTTAATAGCGCCACACACGATTCAACTGTACTCATCCCAGCCGTATCTTCATCTTGCTGGACTGCTATTTTATTTTGCTGCTGTACTTCAAAATCTTTTGTAAAATGAGTTCGACAGTGCTTTTCGAACTGAGCAATATGCTTTGCTGTTTTATCATAATTTTTAACAATTAAGTCAGCTTCGATAAGCGATTTATATGCAACAGGTGCATGAGGTGACTTTGGCATATCAGAAATTAAGTCATTTAAAACTGTTTCAAATTCCGAATATTTACTATGGCTCTCATAAAGCTGTGCAAGAGAAATGATGTACTTGCCTGCATCTTCTTTTGCCAATCCTCTGAAATACGCAAAAGCTCTCTTTGCCTCATAAGCTTCTGGATAGAATAAAACTAAATCCGTTAATGCTTCGTTTTTAAGACTAATTTTATTTCCCCCCTCACCTATGACATTCTGCTCACTTACTTTAATGACCATCTCTAGCTCTTTGATTGCTCCTACGACATCTCTGAGTTGATATTTAGTCCAACCTGTTTTGTAAAGCGCATACGTATACACACGGGCAAGTGGATATTTTTTAATTGCCTCATACTCTACAAGGGCATCTGCAAAACGTCTGTTCTTGTATAGCATTTCTGCAAGAGACATATAGGCATCTGGTATTAAAAATGATTCTGGAAACTTTCTTATAATATCTCTATAAATTCTTTCAGCTATCTTTTCTTGATCGAGTTGTTGACGAATAAAGGCATTATTAAACATTACAAGATCTAGATCAGCATAGTTAGGAAATCGTTTTTGTATGTGCTCATAAATTTCAACTGCATCTTTCAGCTTAGCTTGAGATGACCCTATCTTTACTGTTTTTGGGAGTAGAGTTAATAATTTATCATCTCTGTTGAACTCAAAAAAACGTGCCGACTTAGATTGTCTCACATAAAGCTCAGCTTTTCTGAATAATAAACTCGCCTCGAGTGGCGATCCTTTGTACTTTGAAAGTAGTTTATTGAGTTGCTCTAAGGCCTTTGCTTCATTTTTTGATACTAAAACCTCTGCAACAGTAGCTCTTTGATCATCCATTTCACCTTTATCATTAACTGTGCGTAGTTTTTTATTAATAGAATCTGTAACTTGATCTTCAGATCGTTTTGCAAAAGCTGAATCAGATAGAAGAATTGAATAAACCAATGCAAATGCCACTAGGCTTATAAGTCTGATAGAATTAAAAGAAGAGCGATCCATTTTATCCTCTTACTTTTACTTCACATCAGCGTACATTCAGTATTTGTGAGAAAAGTTTTATTCAATTTTAAGAAGGTTATCTAGAACCTTCTTTTAAGTCAGTGAAGGTACCTCTACGAGGCCTTCAGCTTATTTCCACGAAGGCCCTACGAGGCCTTCTTAATGTAATCCTTAATAAGTCCAAGTGCGTTTGAGTTTATCTTCAAAAAGCGAACTCCATACTTGATTGGCGAATTTCTGTCTTCCAAAGATTTTGAGTATTTTTTGCTTACAACTTCACAAATTGCATTAAATGGAGGAACAGAATCCCCTGGCTTAAAATGTAGGTATATTTTTTCGCCTGGATTAATCATGGCGTTATGAACAACGATTCCGGCACCACCTTCACTAATCTCGATGGCTTCACCTTTCCAAACTCTCTCATTATCGTGGATAATGATAGATCCATTAAAATTCTTTCTTTCATGTCGCCTACGAAAGAAAATATTTTTAATTTCTGGGTCTTCATTTTTCTCAAATAGGTTATGAATTTGCGAAGGTTCAAACAATGGGACATCTGCGATTCTAAGCCAATTTTCTTGACCTTGCTTCCAGATATAATCAAATTCAAAAACGGCCTTACTCTGAAGCATTTTTACTACTTCGAGATAACTGAATGGTCCGTATTTATTATCCCACTTAAGGATATACCACTCTTGTAACTTATGATGTTCTTCCAACTCACTCTGTTGGCGTTGCTGTTTAGCCATAATTGCCCTCATATGCAGCCCTAATACGCATCCATACCTAGAGCTTACGCATATTTACGATTCGGATTTATGTCTACTAGACTTGAGGTTGGTCTTAAGGATTTTAGTCGGCCTGTCCACAGATTTTACACTTTGATAAACATTCCGCCTCAAAGAGGTATCTTTACTCATGCGAATTATCTCTTAATATTTAAAGATCCATTTTGATACAAAAGGCGCCTGCCGACTTTTTGATGACCACAGCGTTATGACTAGTGCGATGTAAAACTAGTTTGGGAACTTTTTTTGATAAAAAACTATTTTATCTTTTTTACAACTCAAATCAAAATTAAACCGTACAATTCGGAAAAGCGACCTGGTACCTTATTTGAGGGCTTCACGGATTTGGGCAGAGGCTACGTCCATAGCCCATACGACGGCAATAATGAGGAGGCCTAAAGTACCCACTTCATGCCAGAGCGCTTGCCCTTGGTAATTCATAAGCATAGTTCCAATACCACCACCACCAACGAGACCAATTATCGTAGCCATTCTTACATTGATGTCCCAGCGGAAAATTGTGAACGAAATAAATGGCAGTACAATCTGAGGTACTATCGCAAACCAAATCACTTGAAGAGCATTGGCTCCCGTAGATTGAATTCCCTCAACAGGCCCATCTTCAACGCACTCAATTTGCTCCGAGTATTGCTTGGTCAAAGAAGCAACAGTGTGAATCATTAACGCTAACATACCAGCAAAAGGACCAATTCCTACCCATACAGAAAATATAATTGCCCAGATAAGCGGCTCAATTGAACGCGTCACATTCATAATTATTCTAAGAACTGTATAAACAATTACACCCATCGCTGATTTGTTCATAATGTTACTTGCACACAAAAAGCTGAGAATAAAAGAAACTGGCACTGCTATTGCAGTTGCTAAAAATGCCATAAAAATTGTTTGAACAATCGCTAAAACACCTTGCGGAAGAATAGAGAGATTCGGAGTAAACATTGCAGAAAAAATTCTTTTAGCTCCCTCAAAACCTTTTTGAGAGCTTAATTCATAGAAAGAAAATTCTGTCACAATTAAACTTGCAATAAGGGTTATCAAGAAAAATACAGAGAGTTGAGCTCCCCAAAAACTTTGTAACATTCCTTTTTTTTGTCCCTGAGCTTTTTTATGAGCAGGTTCAAAAATTAAACGACCCAGAGTTTTCACCTTCGCTTTTTCAAGCATAACGACCAAAACAAGCGCTACCACAAAGCAAAGTAATGCCACCAGGCTGTTTTGTCCTAAATCCAACAAAACATCCTCACCGGGTTGCACAATTGCCACGATTAACATCATGAAAATGTAACCAATAGATGTTACGTCAAAAAAGCGAGCTTTAACATTTTCTTTCATTGAATTTCCCCAAAGCATTTAATTGATGTGAACTTCTTTTGCGCCTTCACCATAGATTTTTTCAAACCAGGCATTATCTATATTCTTGGGCTCGCCGTCATAAATGACTTGTCCACCCTTAAGCGCAATCACACGAGTTGCATATCGTCTGACTAGACTCAAAAAGTGAAGGTTGCAAACAATTGTTATTCCCAATTCTTTATTCACTTTTTCGAGATAATCCATCACGGTATGGCAGGTAGCTGGATCAAGAGACGCAACTGGTTCATCTGCAAGAAGAACCTCAGGATGTTGAGCTAATGCACGCGCAATTGCCACGCGTTGTTTTTGTCCTCCAGAGAGTTGGCTAGCACGATAATTGGCCTTATCGGCTATCCCGACAAGCTTGAGGTATTTCAATGCCTGCTCTTTTGCTTTATCAGAAAATAACCCAAGTAAACTTTGAAATGTTCCTGTCGAATGAAGACTCCCCATCATAACGTTACTCATAACAGTATGACGATCTACCAGATTAAAGTGTTGAAAGATCATAGCAATTTTACTTCTTAAATTCCTAACCTCTGAACCTTTAATGTGCGCGGTGTTCTTACCGTGAAACAGGATTTCTCCTCCTGTTGGTTCATGCAAACGATTGAGACATCTTAAAAGTGTTGATTTACCCGAACCAGACAAGCCAATTATGACTAAAAACTCACCCTTTTTAACATCAAAAGATACACCCTTAAGAGCTTGAACGCCGTTTGCGTATGTCTTTTCTAGATTTTTTACAGATAAAATATTGTTCGACATTTTATTTCACGAGCTCCGAAGCCTTTTGACCTAGATCTTTTAAGATCGCACGAACAGAGTCATATTCTGTGTCAGTTGTCTTTTCTAAATCAGTAATACCATAAAGATCATGGAATGCCTTTCGGCCAGACTCAGTTTTTACAAATCTGACGAGCGCCTCTTGAATATTCTTTTTCATTTCTTCTGGGAGATCTTTTCTAAAAACAAAAGGATCGTTTGGGATATCAGAAGTCAATTCCACAATCTTAACTTTATCAGCAACATCAGGAAACTGGGTCAAGACCAGGCGTCTTGCATCCTGTAATTTGCCTTCCTCTGGTGGCGTATAAAATGTTGCGCCTGCATCCACTTGACCTTGGTAAACCATGGTCACCACGTTATCATGCTTTTTTGCAAATACAGTTGTAGAAGGCTTTACATTTTTATCCTTGAGGTATTTGGCAGGAAGAAGGTACCCAGAGGTCGAAGCGGAATCTACATAAGCAAATCTTTTTCCATTTAAATCTTCTAACTTTTTAATTGGACTATCTGTGCGTGCAATAATTTGTGATTTGTAAGTTCCAGAGCCATAACGAATAACTTTGAGTAAAGCCTGAGTTCCGTAGCGCTCATTTGCAAGTATGTATCCGAATGTGTTTAATGAAGCAACATCTGCTCTATCTGTACCAAAAGCTTCAACGACAGCCACATAGCTCTGCGGAATTGCAAATTTATACTTATATGGAGTTTCCTTTTCCAAAAATTCTTCTACAACCTTAGCACCAGATTCTAACAATGTAGCATCCACTGATGGCACAAAGAAAAACTTGATAGGATTAGCTTCAGAACCAAGGGGCTCTTCTTTTCTAGTACAAGACAAAGCCGCCACACACACCATTACAACAAGGAACAAATTCCTAACCATGTGATCCTCCAAAATATTGCAGGCAACATAAGTAACATTCGATCCAAAGACTCACAAGAAAGAGTTTGTATTTTGATTAAAGAGAAGTCATATTTTCAGGCTTATGACGCAGACTGAGCAGGTCTTACAAAATGTACTACAAGAGATTCAAAAAACCCTTGCTAAACAAGGCACAGTCAGAGCCGTATTTGATCTAGACTCCACCCTATTTGATGTAAGACCTAGAATTATTAGAATAATTAAAGAATTCTGCGTAGATAACTCAATGCGTCTAAAATACCCTAACGCCACCCAAATACTCTCTAACATTAAAGAACTATCCCATTCCTATTACATTAAAGATCATATGTACGAATTAGGCCTTCAAAATGAACCTGATCAATTTTTTAAAGATATTTATTCCTATTGGAAAATACGGTTCTTTCACAATGACTATGTTATTCACGACGAACCCGTGCAAGGGGCAGTTGAATTTGTTCAAAAGCTACATCAACTTGGAGTCCACATTGAGTATCTTACAGGAAGAGATATTCCACGCATGCAGTTGGGAACAATTGAAAGCTTAAAAAAATGGAATTTTCCAATCCACACAGCACTAGCTGAACTTGTCTTGAAACCTCATTTTTCTATGGATGATGCTGAATTCAAGAGAGACCATTTTCAATCTGCAGATCCTAATACAGAAATATGGTTTTTCGAAAATGAGCCAGTCAATATCCAGTTGATTCTAAAGGACTGCCCAAAAGTAAAATGTATTTTTTTTGATTCTGTTCATATGGGCCAAGCAGAAGAACCTCGACACTTACCTACAATTCAACATTTTAAAATTTAATTACTTACAACAGAGTAGCCTGTAACATTTTTAAAAACTTGTAAACTCTACGGTCTCTGTAAATTAAATTCTGTGATACCTTTGATCTTCAATTTTTTAAAGAGGTAACTAATGAAAATTCTATTTTTCGTGCTGGCGTTAATTTTATCTAAAGTTTCAGCTCAGGAGCACCAAGATCAAAACAAACCTTCATCTATTCTAGCTATAGAAGGAGATTACAAAATTCGACAACTCGTTGTTCCTGGATTTGAAGAACTTCCCGTTCAAAGAAAACTTTTTGCTTATTATCTCGCTCAGGCGGGAATTGCAGGAAAAGATATTTTCTGGCAACAGGCTTCCAAAGAAGGATTGGCTATCCGAAACCTTTTTGAAAAACTTTGGGCTTATAGCGATACCTGGACTCATGAACAAAGAAAAAATATTTCTGAATATCTCTATAAGCTCTATGCGAATCATGCTAACTACGATTATATGGGGAATTTTAAGCTCATACTTAAAGGTTTCTCAGAAAAACAACTCGTTCAACTTGCCCGTAGTGACAAAAAACTAAGACGAGAGATTCGCAGGCTCTCTCGAGATATTCTCGATCCTAATTATAAAACAACATACATGGCTTCAGCTCCAGCAGATTTAATCGCAGACACTCAGACAGACTTTTATGGTAAAGGGTTTACTCAAGCCGATTTTGAATCAATGTCTCCTGAAATGCAGAATGAGTTTTTGAGCTATCCCAAAAAAACATCTAAAGGAATTGAAGCTGAAAAACTCATGATTGGTGGTAAATACAGCCCAGAATTAACGGCCATTGATTTCTATTTAAGCGAAGCCCAAAAATATGCAACAGATGCAGAAAAAGAAATTTTAAGTGCCTATAGAAAAGCGCTACGTACAGGAAAAACAGAAGATCTTCGGCACGCGGAAACTCTTTGGGTTCAACACAGAGCTACCGACATTGAATTTCAGGTTGGATTTATTGAAGCCTACCATGATCCGATGAGAGTGCGCGGGGCCTGGGAAGCTTTTGTTTTCTTACTTGCAAAAGACGCCCAAACAAAAGACCGAGTTGAAAGAATCCGTCAAAATGCCTCCTACTTTGAAGCAAATATGCCTGTAGACTCACGCTTTCAAAAAGCCCCCGGCTTTATTCCCCCTCAAGCAGAAGGAGCGTTTATGATTCTAGGCTCTGGTGAAAGTGGCGAAAGACCTTTTTCAGGAGTGAATCTGCCTAACGATGAGAGAATATCTGAAATCTACGGCACAAAGAGTTTTGGAAATTTAAACGTCTTGAACGATCTCAATCAAGCAGGTGATCAAAAAGAAGCTCATCTTCGAAAGTGGCTACCGAGAGAATATCACTTCTTTATTCCAAAATTTGATTACGCACATTTTGATACACTTCAGGTGGAATTACATGAAATTTTAGGGCATGGGTCTGGACAAAATCTTCCAAGCGTTACTGATAACATGATGAAAGAGACGTACTCTCCATTAGAAGAAATGAGAGCTGAGACAGCCTCTTTGTACCAATTGATGGATCCCAAAATGATGGAATTTGGAATTCTTCCCAAAATGAGCGGAGAAGAGTTTGATATGTACCGAAAATCAGCTCTATCTATGTTCTTTGCAGACTACATCAATAAATATGAGCTCCTAGCAGACAACGCGACAGAAATTACACAAGCTCACAGAAGAGCCGCCCTCGTTATGCTCAATTTTTTAAGGGCTCGAAATGTGATTGAAGTTCAAACAGTTGAGGGGGAATACCCTCATGTTCTCGTTAAAGATGCAGAAAAAGCTCGCCAAGCCCTTGGAGAACTTTGGAGTTGGATTCAAACTGCAAAGTCGACAGGTGACTATGATTTGTCAGTTAGACTTTTTAACGAATACGCAAATTATGAAGATTTTCACAGGAACTTAAGAAGACTTGTGAAAGAACGGATTCAAGCTGAAAACTTACCAACCCAAACAATTCATCTCAATCCGCAGCTGGATCTCGTTAGAAATGAAAAAGGTAATATTGTGAATGTTGAAATTCGCTATCACAACTTTTCGCAAAAAGACCGAAACGCTGTGGAACGCGTTGTGGATCACATGCACGCTAATAACACACAATCAAAAAAACTTCGTGAGAACATACAACTCTTTAGCTGCAGATATTACTTTCAGTAAAAGCTAAAAGGTACGCCGTACTATTTGGTTGAGATCTGCGTTATACCCTATGAAAAATTAGGGTATAACGCAGATCTCAACCAAATAGTACGGCGTACCTTTTAGAGCGGCTCCCATGTTTCTTTTGTGGGAGCAGGGCCAGTGTAAGTAATTTTTGGCGCTTCACTTAGCCATTTCATACCAGACTTGCGGATCGATTCTGGCTCATACAATGATGAGTAAATAAAATAACTTCGAATAACTTTCTTGGCATAGCCTCGAGTTTGATTAAACGGAATATGCTCAATAAATTCATCAAGCGACAAATTACCAAAACTCTTCAGCCATGAATAAACTCTGTGCGGCCCAGCATTATACCCAGCGGCTATCAGAGGTAGATATCCATCAAACATTTTTGAAAGCCTCTGAAGATACTTTGTTCCCACTCGAACATTGACCTTTGGATCTAGTAATTGCTGAGGTCTAAAACCACTCATATCTATCATTTCTGCCATTTTTTGCCCCGTCAAAGGCATTACTTGCATAAGACCTAACGCCCCTACATTAGATTTTACAGCAGGCCTAAAAAAGCTCTCAGTTCTCATAATGCCCCAAATGACGGCTTCAGGAATACCAAACTCATCTGAAGATTGACTCACAATTTTATCAAAAGCTTGAGGATATGTTTTTTTCCAAGAGGAGTTAGATGGGTTTAAACCTTTTCTTCGTTCGTTTTCATAATAAACTTCAGCAATATAACTGGAGCGATAATAAGCATTCCCAGCCTCATATTTTTCTATAAGCGTTTGTAAGTATGTTTTATTTCTTGTTTTAGCCTCTATATACTGTAGCTCTCGATTTGACCAATCTACAAAGCCTAGATTTCTTAACGTTTCTGCTTTTTGAAACCACTTTTGTAATCTAGGATCCTTTAATGTTGCAACAATTTCCTCTACACCTTGATCGACCTGTTCATCTACGGGAACTTCTCCTTCTGCAACAGCATCCTCAGCTCCTACATCAGTATCACTCTCACCTTCCGCATCCGCCTCTGCACTATCTGCAGTCTCGCCTTGAGTTTCTTTCACCTCTTCAATGATTTCAGCTTCAGTTTCCATCGTTGCAGATTCGGCAACAGTTGTTTCTCCGGTAGGTCCAACCAAAGACAGTGGAGATAGATCGAGTTTACTTTTAACTTGCGAAGTTTTTTCTTCAAGACTCGCAATTTGCCGTGATTTAATTTCTTCTTTTAAAGTTGCTACGCGTGCTTTAGCTGCAATTGCATAGAATCCTACGGAAGGATCCAGAGATATTTTTTCAAGTAATTTAAGACCTGCCTGAGCTTGCCCCATTTTCACAAGACTAACTGCTTTCCAATAATTAATACGGGTTGTATCGACATACTGTTTTCTCATGCGGCGAGACATTCTCATTTTTGAGAATTCATCAAAACCATCGTAGGCACCTTTAAAATCACCTTTTAAATACTTAATCCACGCTGTATACCAGCCTGCTGCGATTCCGTTTTTTCCTCCATACTTTTTCTTGTAATCAGAGAATCGCGTAAGAGCTCCATCATAATCTTGATTTAAATAGCTTGTGAATGCTGCCTGAAACAAAGATTCTCGTCCAACACCAGATCGAGGTTTCATATTGTGAACTTTCAGGTATGCACTGACAGCTAATGCCACATCTCCTTTTCTGGAGGCGGCTTTTGCTAATAGCATTAAATACGCAATATCTCCTGATTTCTGATCATAATAGGGCAGGAGGAGTTTAAGTGCATCGTCAACATCACCATCATCTATAAGAAAACGAGCAAAAATAACATCGACATAATATTTTGTTTCAGAATCAGAACGCGTATAAAGGGATTGAATTTCTTTTTTTGCTCGATCCGATTCGCCTGCATACTGAAGGTTGCGAATTCTTGTCTTTTGGTCATTTAACGAAGCTAAGCAGCCTGGCTTGAGGCTATCAATTTCTGCATTTTTTAAATCCAAACTCCATTGAGATAAAAGTTCATGTGCAGGATGTTTTGAATAGAGCTTTCTTGCATAGATACAAGCTTTATGGGAATTTCTTTCCATTGTATGAAGTTTTGCGAGATTCCATAAAATATACGGATACTTCTCCGTTGAACGAGCACTTCTTTCTAAAAACTTAAAATGCTGCTGAGCTAATCCAAATTTTTTTTCAAGCAGCGCAATTTCTCCTAAACGGTAACGTGCGCTTAATTTGCGAGGCCCAGACTCTTTCGAATTAGCAACTCTTGAAAATACTTTAGTCGCTTCAACTAAATTATTTGCTCGCAGATGCGAAAGACCTAAGAAATAGTTTGCATAATCCTCCAAAACAAATTGGTCTCGCACAGCAGACTCAAATAAGGGTAGCGATTCCGAATATCGTCCTAGGTGATAAAAAAGTACACCCTGCACAAAGTTTATTTGCGAATCTATGTTGAGAGGAGGAGTTTTGGATTTTTTTTGCTGCTCAAGTACATCTAGTACAGCTCTAAGCTGAGATGGATCTCCTAATTCTTGCTGATCCCAATCTCTTGTAAATGCCTGAACACTCTGAGGTATTGCAAACGTAAAAATAACAACTGAAAATAACCCTAAGAGTAGAGACGGTACCCCACGATTCACTTTTCACTCCCCCACAACAATTTTAATTACAAAAACGTTCTAAAATGATATCTCAATTCTATGGCAAAGACGAGATCTAGAAATATTTTTGTTTGTACTAGTTGTGGTGCACAAAGCCCAAAATGGCAAGGGCGTTGTAACGAGTGTGGCGAGTGGAATACTCTTCAAGAAGAGGTCGTAGTTCAAGACAAAGGTCGCGGCTGGGTATCCAAAGAAACGACCTCATCCGAAGTCGTAGCGCTGAGCACTTCAGACAAAGCAGACGCACGCCCCTTTCAAAGAATCTCAACAGGTATTTCTGAATTTGACAGAACACTTGGCGGAGGAGTTGTTCCTGGTAGTTTTATTTTACTAGGAGGAGACCCCGGAATTGGGAAAAGTACACTCCTACTGCAAATGACAAAAGGTATTGGAGATCAAAATCTAAAAGTCTTGTACGTATCTGGTGAAGAAAGTGTGCAGCAAACCCTTATGAGAGCGCGCAGACTGAAAACGGTTTCTCCCAATACATTTATTGCGAGCGAAAGTAATCTTGATATTATTATTGAACTTGCAAAAAAAATGACACCCGATGTTCTTATTGTTGATTCTATTCAAACAGTTTATCTCTCAGAACTTCAATCAGCTCCTGGTACTGTTTCTCAAGTAAGAGAATGCTCTCATAAACTCATGAATCTTGCAAAAAACTCTCAAACAGCAGTGTTCTTAATTGGCCACGTTACCAAAGATGGCCATATCGCAGGTCCAAAAACTCTTGAGCATATGGTCGATACGGTTCTTTCATTCGAGGGAGACTTGCACCATCACTACAGGATTTTAAGATCTCTCAAAAACAGATTTGGGACAACAAATGAACTTGGTGTTTTCCAAATGCAATCCGGCGGATTGCAAGAGGTTACAAATCCCAGCGAGCTTTTTTTAGAGGAACGCAGTGAGAATCCTCAGGGCTCTGCAGTCTTAGCTTCTATGGAGGGTAGTCGCGTTATTCTTTGTGAAGTCCAAAGCCTCACAACGCCATCTCCTCTTCCCATGCCTCGTCGTAATACGATCGGATTTGATTTACAAAGAACACATTTAATTTTAGCTGTTCTAGATAAGCACTTAGACTTACATCTCGCCAACAGAGATGTGTTTGTAAACATTGTTGGCGGATTAAAAATTAATGAGCCTGCAGTAGACTTAGCCGTAGCAGCTAGCCTTATTTCTTCAGACTGGAATAGTGATATGGATGCCAAGATGTGCTTATTTGGAGAAATTGGTCTTACAGGTGAAGTTCGAGGAGTTGTCCAAGCTGATCAACGCGTTAAAGAAGCACACAAACTCGGATTTACTAAGTTCATTGTTCCCTTTGCAAATAAGAAGCATGTCGCAGATTTAGGACCACAGCTTTTAAAAAGCGTTCAATTTATTAAATCTATAAAGGAACTACCGCGATTTTTATTTCCAACAGGAGCAACTAATCGTAAATCACACAAAGGCAAAGAAGCCGTAAAAAGTTTAGATCTCGAATTTTAGAAACCGACCTAGATATTTTTTGAAGTTTCTGCAGGAGGATTATAAACGCGAACTTCTTCGTTCACTTCGTCTTGAGATGCTAACCCAGCCCTATCACCCTTTTTTAGAGTGCCAAACCCTGGACACTGAGAAGCATCTGTTATCACTTTATTTCCAGATATACGCGTTACAATCAATAAACACTTATGTTCTGTATACGAGTTTGCGAGAATTTTATTGCCTATTTCAATTTTGAGATTTGATGGCTTTTCAAACTGGACTTCAGATCTGAACAAAGAAATCGAAGTGATTTTAAGAACTTGTTCGTTTTTTTGAATGTCTAGCTCTTGTGCTCTTAACACAGATGTCGTACCTAAAATTACTAAAATCAAGACTACTTTTTTCATATAGTCTAGTATCGGTAGATCACAAAATAAATTCAAGTGTTTCTGTTTTGTTCTGGAGCTGTCTTTGCCAGCTTCGAGCAGGCTCACAAGAGCTGCGCAGCTCGCTAATAGAGACAATTCCAATACAAAATAGAATCATCTCAAGTTACTATTGCTCACAAAATCTACATATTAAGAGAGCCTACGTTAAAACTTATAGGCCATCTGGATTCCACCCCCCCAAAGTTCAGAATCCCGTCCTCCGATTTCAAAGTTAGTAGTTCTAAAAAACAACTCTGCAGAAAGTTTGTTTGTAAAATAGTAGCCTGAACCGAATTGAACCCCTAAAACGGAATCTACATCTCCTAAATTTTTATCTTCATAAATTATGAACGGTAAGTTTAAACCAAAAAAAACATAAGCCATTCTTTGGAGATCATATGTGATATTGCCAAAAAGAGATAAAAAACCTAACTCCCCGCCACTGCCCACATCTCGAATAGTTTCAAGATAACTACCAGCCTGGAATCCAAAATTATTCTGAATATCATCTACGTAGCGCGCACCTAAAATAAATGCAATATCAGAATCAGCTGCTCCGGCTCCATCAATCTCCACCTCATCTGCTAAACTGACTCCAAACATCCCCTCGATACTTCCTTTGGCTATTGCAGACACAGATACACATACAAAAATGAGAATGAATAACTTCATAAAAATTCCTCTCTTAAACCAAAACTCTTTCTACGGCTTTCTTCCATTTATCAAATCTTGCAGTGCGATCTCTTACCGACATATGTGGCTCAAATCCACGATCTACCTTCCATACCTTTTTAATTTCAGCTAAGTCCTTCCAAAGCCCCACACCTAGGCCAGCTAAATAGGCCGCTCCTAAAGAAGTAGTTTCCACGTTTGAAGGCCTAAAAATACTTGTGTTCAAGTAATCAGATTGAATTTGCATCAATAAATTATTCTGAGATGCTCCACCATCTACCTTTAGTTTTTTTAGTTTCTTACCCAAGTCTTTTTGCATGGCCACAAGGACTTCTGCATTTTGCAAAGCAATCGCCTCAAGAGTCGCTCGCGCTATATGAGATTTATTCGTTCCTCTTGTGATTCCACATATAAGCCCACGTGCTTCTGGATTCCAGTAAGGAGCACCCAGGCCCGTTAATGCCGGAACAAATTCAACTCCACCTGAGTCTGCGACTTCAAAAGCTAATTTTTCAATGTCTTCGCTTCTTTCAAAAAGATTCAAATTATCTCTGAGCCACTGAACACTGGCGCCACAAATAAAAACAGATCCTTCAAGAGCATAAGTAAGATTTTTTTGCCCCTTTAATTTCCATGCAACTGTTGTTAACAATCCCGATTTTGATTTGACTCTTTTGGTTCCCGTATTCATGAGTAAAAAGCTACCCGTACCATAAGTACACTTTGCTTCACCAACTTCATAGCAAGCTTGTCCAAAAAGTGCAGCTTGTTGGTCTCCGGCAACTCCGCTCACAGGAATTCCATCAGGCAAAAATGAAAGGCCCTTTGTAAAACCTATGACTCCACTTGAAGCGACTATCTCTGGCAAAAGAATTTCAGGCACACCAAAAATTTTTAATAATTCCTTATCCCACTTTCCTGTTTCAATGTTCATCAGCTGAGTACGAGATGCATTTGAAACATCCGTAGCATGAGAAACTCCACCTGTGAGCTTCCAAATAAGAAAACAATCTATTGTTCCCGCTGCTAATTCACCTTGAGACGCTCGTTTTTTAATATTTTTGTCATGATCTAATATCCATCGTATCTTACTTGCTGAAAAATAAGGATCTACCACTAATCCTGTTTTATTTTGAATTGTCCTCTTGTACTTCGTTAATTTCTTACAAAACTCTGTCGTACGACGACACTGCCACACAATAGCATTATAAACAGGGTCATGTGTTTTTCTATCCCAAACCACAACGGTTTCCCTTTGGTTTGTGATTCCTATTCCTTTTATTTCACTTGGCTTGATATGCGACTTTTCCAAAACTTCACGTGTACAATTTTCGACTGTCTTCCAAATAACACGCGGATTATGCTCAACCCAGCCTGGTTTGGGGTATATTTGCTCAAAATCTTCTGAACTTGAAGATACAATCATCCCATTCTCATCTACCAAAGAAACTGTAGATCCTGTCGTGCCTTGATCAATCGATAAAATAAATGCCATAAAAAACCTCGTCCTCGCAGTATATGCCTATTTACAAGACAAAACACCCAGTGATAAAGTGCGACATATGCCTCAACTTCCACATTTTATTGCAGATTTACTTTCTAAGTATTTTCGACTGGAAGTCGAAGGTTTAGACCACATCCCTCGTAAAGGTAAAGCGTTGATAACTCCAAATCACTCGGGATTTTCGGGTCTCGACGCTCTTCTACTTGGGCATGAAGTATTTCAGAAAACCCATCGTATTCCACGAGTTCTCACACATCATTTATGGTTTTTCTCAAATTTCACAGCAGAGACGGCTAATAAGTTTGGCTTTATTGAAGCAACAATGCAAAACGGCCTAAATTTACTAAATAAAAACAACCTTGTGGTTATTTTTCCAGAAGGAGAAATGGGAAACTTCAAACCCTCTTCAAATAAATATAGACTTCAGGAGTTTAAACGTGGGTTTGTAAGAATGGCACTAACAACTCAGAGTCCTATTATTCCTTGCCTCATCTTTGGTGCAGAGGAGGCAAATATAAACCTGCGGCAATTAAAAATTGCAAAGTACTTGATTGGAAGTGTTTTACCCTTGCCTCTTAACGTTGTTCCATTTCCATCTAAATGGAAAATCAAATTTTTACCTCCGATAGATCTACCCTTTGCTCCAGATGCAATTAATGACACTGAGTTGGTTCATGATATCGCTAATGATATTAAAGACAAAATGCAGGAAGAAATTAACAAAGAACTTTCTCAGAGAAAATTTGTCTATTTGAAGAATCTGTACTGATGACCTCAAACAGAGGTCTAAATTTTTAGATTTTTTCGGATAATATCTAAAAGATACTGAGCGCGTGCCGTATGAGAATGAAACTTCAAAACATGCTCCTGAGCGCTTTGTGCTATCAACTGCCGCTGAGTCTCATTCTTCAAATAATAATCACACATTTCTATCATATCACTCAAATCATCCCTAAAATGAATGACATGTTTTCCATGTTCAAAATCATGTGGAATCTCAATTTGTGGTTTTTGAGTCATCATAAAAGCTCCAAGAGCTGGAACCTCCCAATATCTTAATGTATCCCAGCCTGCTCCGCGGAGATTTAAAATAATCTTTGAAGCTTTCAATTCCTTCAAATAAAAAAGACCTTTTCTTTTATATTTTTTAAATGTCTGATTTAAAACAGTACCATTAGCTTCACAGTCATATTTTCCCGAGAGTATCTCTAAGGCCTTGGTTCGTACAGGATGAGACTGTACGGCCCAAAAGGTAACATCATATTTGAGAGAAACATCTGGCATCTTTCCATAGATATCCATGCGTGAGGAAAAAGGTAGTGCAAATACATTGTGAGCATAAGAAACATTTCTTAATTTTTCTCTTTTAAAAATGAGATCAAAAGGTCTTTGTTGAGCAAGATCTTCATAGCGTAGAGGAGATTTAAGTCGTCTCAAATCTCCTCCAATATCAGACTCATCTCCTCCATCAATAAACACCACAGGAACTGAGTCAGGTATTTGAGATTTAAGATTTAGATAGTTTTGAATACATTTTGGGTTGCATGAACCTACAATAACTAAATCTGGCCTTACAATATGACTCCAAAGCCTCTTCCACAACTGGCGAGGCTCATAACCCAAATTGCGCGGGTATATCTTTCTTGTTGGAAGATGATATTTAATATTCAAAGGAAGATCTAATACACACGCCTTCCCTAAAATCTGTACAAGCCCTGAATATGTTAAATCCTGCAAGTAATCAGATTCCTGAGTATTAATAAACCAAATCTTCACAAGAAAACCTTTTCACCCTTAGTAATTAAATTTAAACCAAACGATGTCACCACCTCGTTCTTCGCTTGGACCTCACGAAAGAGCGCTTCATTTTCATTTTTTCGTTTCTGCAACTTATGAAAAAGATGATATTGCACAGCTATATTAAAAACTGTCTGAGTACGAACACCGTTTTTGTTTAGTCTCCACTCAATGTCAGAATCCTCACCTGTGCCGGGCCCTTGATATCTCATATCGAAGCCATTGACACCAAGCAAATCCTTCTTGTGAACAGAGAAGTTACAACCTACAACTCCCCGTTTTTTTCTATTTAAGAATTTTCTTAAAAAAGACGCTTGAACATAAAGACCTTTAGGCCCCTGGTTGTCTTTTCTGTGAGAAATTGCAGGAATAATCCACCAAAGATTTTTTTCTATAAAACCAACTTTTATTTTTTCAATAGAAATCAAGCGACTTATCCATGGTGAGAGCTCAAGCCTTCTGCCTGCTAAAACAACATGATCCTTCTGATTTTTAACATGTTCTTCAACAAACAGTGGATGCAAAATACAATCTTGATCAATAAATATGATATAATCTGATCTGCAATTCATAATGGCTTTATTGAGCATTTCATTTTTTCGGAAGCCATCATCCTTATGCCATAAATGTAAAATTGGAAGAGAGCTTGATTTCATGTAATGGTGTACTTTGTTTATAACTTCAGAGTTTGATCCATCATCACAAATAACAATTTCAAAGTCTCGAAAGCTTTGACGTTCAACACTTACCAATACTTTTTCTAAAAACTCCCAATTATTGTAAAATGCTATAAAGAGAGAGGCTTTTAGACATTCACTCTTATTTTGATTCGAATATATTTTATAAGGAAGCACATTCATGTTCGTAAATTTTTCTTATACTCTGCGAGAGATAAACCTTGCTCATCCTTTTGAGATAAATTTGGTGTCGATATTTTCCAAGGTATCTTCATATCCGGGTCATTCCACTTGAGTGCCACCTCTCCTTTTGGATTATAATGACAGTCAACTTTGTACATAAGATCGGCTCCTTCTTTACTCAGAACACAAAATCCATGGGCAAAACCACTTGGTATCAGAAACCACTTTGGATCATCCCCTGATAATTCAACTTCTAAATATTGTCCAAAAGAAGGAGAGTTTTTTCGTACGTCAACAATAACATCTTGAATGAGTCCGCGCGTGCAAGTTACGAGTTTAGACTGCGGAGGATCGTACTGAAAATGCAGCCCTCGTAAGACTCCATAAGAAGATCTAGAAAAATTATCTTGGACAAACCGAATATCAAGACCATAATTTTTAAATCGCTCTTCTTGATATCGTTCCGTAAAAAAGCCCCTTTCATCCTTAAAAATTTGAGGTTGAATGAGGAGCGGCCCTTCGATTTTAAATTGTTGTATCTGTAAATTACTTGCCACCGTGCCACCTTAGAAAAACTTATTTTTTAAGCATACTTTAAGAGAGTCTTTCCAATAAGGCAATTGAACACCAAAGGTCTCATAGAGTTTAGTTGTATCCAATTGCGAATTAAGCGGTCTTTGAGCTGCCGTTTGATATTCTTTCGTTAAAATTGGACTTAATTTTGGCGTTTTAGGATATCGGTCTGCAATTTGCTCAAAAATTTCCTCTGCAAAGTTAATCCACGTAGTTCTGCCCTGGCTCACCATATGATAGATGCCAAACGATAATCCAAATTTGTCACTTTTTAATATTCTCCAGGTCGCAGATGCAATATCAAGTGCATACGTTGGGCTTCCAGTCTGATCGGTTACAATCTTAAGCTCGTCCTTATCTGCTAATTTGATCATGGTATTCAAAAAATTCTTTCCACTCTCGTCGTAAACCCACGAAGTTCTAAAAATATAACTTGAAGGGTTCTCTTGAAGAATAAGAGCCTCGGCATCCCGCTTACTCTTTCCGTATACACTTAGGGGATTTGTAAGATCGACCTCATTATAAAGTCCTTCTTTTTGCCCATCAAAAACATAATCTGTTGAGTACTGAATAAATATAGCTTTATTTTTTTGACACCATTTAGAGATATAGCCGGGAGTTTCTGTATTAATTTTGTAACACTTTAGTTTTTCTTCTTCTGCCTTATCAACTGCCGTGTAAGCCACTGCATTGATTATAATTTGAGGTTGAAGGCTCTGAAGCTTATCTAAAACCTGATTTTTATTTTCAAAATCAGCATCATCTCGCCCCAAATAGACCACCCCAAAAGATTCGGGCTGTGTCCTTTTCAGCGCAGATGCCACCTGGCCATTTTTACCTAAAACTACAATTTTCTTCATTCAATAATTTTTTTGGCCAAATTTTTTAGATATAGGCCATAACCTGAAGATGGATACTCTTCTGCAAGCTTGAGAAAGTCCTGAGCTGTAATAAATTTTTGATCTAAAGCAATTTCCTCTAGACAGGCTATTTTTAGGCCCTGTCGAGCTTCGATAGTTTGTACAAATTGTGAAGAGGCTAACATGGACTCATGAGTTCCAGTATCCAGCCATGCAGTGCCTCTGCCAAACAAAGTAACATTGAGCTTTCCATCCTTAAGATAAGAGTTATTGAGATCTGTAATTTCCAACTCTCCTCTTTTTGAGGGGCGAAGAGACTTTGCCCTATTCACAACGCTAGAATCGTAGAAGTAAAGCCCTGTAACAGCCCAATTTGATTTTGGATTTTTAGGCTTCTCTTCGATATCAATTGCTTTACCTGTCTTATCAAATGAAACAACACCGTATCGTTCAGGATCACTCACTTGATAGCCAAATACAACCGCCCCCGACTGCGTTTGGGCTGCATCTGCTATTTTTGAAGGAACATCATGTCCATAAAAAATATTATCCCCTAAAATTAATCCACAAGGCGAATTTTGAATAAACTTTTCTCCAATCAAAAATGCCTGGGCTATGCCTTCTGGTTTGGGTTGGACTGCATAATTAAGTTGCACTCCCCACTGATGACCATCCCCCAGCAAACTTTGTATAAGAGGAATGTCTCGTGGAGTGCTAATAATTAAAATATCTCGAATCCCTCCCATCATGAGAGTTGAAAGAGGATAATAGATGGTTGGCTTATCATAAATAGGCAATAGCTGCTTAGAAACAGCAATCGAAGCTGGGTAAAGTCGTGTACCGGATCCTCCGGCAAGTATGATGCCCTTCATGCCTTAAAGACATACCTCTGTGCTTAAGATGGAGTCAATCACTTAGGTCATTTCCAATCGTATTCAACATACGATCCCACGCATCGATTAAAAAGCCAGGATCGCTTGGATCACGGCTGGCTACAGTTTTTACGATGGCTGCAGCTATTGCTACAACTACTAACAACAAAAGTACATACTCAACGATAATTTGCCCACTTTGGTGAGTCTTATCTCTCATTCTAGACATTGCTTTGTAAAGACATGATTCTGTAGTTTTTCAAGAATAGTATCTTTGATTTGATCTGTAACAGGGCTTTGCACACCCAAAATAATATCCTTATCAATTTTCTCTAGAGCAAAACTATCTGCAGACTGGAAAGACTTCTCAAATGAATCTTTACAAGGATAAATCATAATAAATAGAGTGGAATCTGATGGAATATAATTTTTGAGATCCATTAAGGATTCGTCTTTGAAAAAATGATTATGTAACGAAAAATAAACCTTAAAGGCATCTGGTTCATGTATTTGTGAAAAATAAACTCTGAGTGGGCCGTCAAAAATAGCCGTATTGAATGCTGAGTTAAAATACTTCGATTGAAGTATGCGTGTTGTTGCGTTCTCCTCCATGATGCTTCCCCCTGTTGAACTCTATCTTTAAGCTATTCTAACTAGCTTCTGAAACCCCTTTAGCACAATCCATTCGCACTAATGAGGCCAAGCAAATACCTCATACCTAGAGACTAGAAAATATTTCTGGGTAAATGCAAAGACTTTTTTTATTTTTTTGTTATTTTTAAGTGAGCTGAATACTAGAGGCACTTTGTACCCCCAACATCTTCATCACTTCAAGGTTTTTCGCCCCTTGTAGTACACTTGTTGGATTTGAGAAATACCAACACGATAAAATAAATCCCTCCAGCCACCACTTAATACAACAAAATCAGCAGATTTACCTACCGTTAACGATCCAACCTCTTTTTCAAGAGATAATGCATAACTGGCTCCTACGGTCCAAGCAGATATCACCTCCGCAAGGTTCATCTTCATTTCTCTGCGAGCCACCAAACCTACAAAGTTAAGGTCTTGAGTGGGGCTTGAACCCGGATTAAAATCTGTGGAGAGCGCTACCCGAGCACCTGAATCAATCAGTTTTCTTGCAGGAGGATAGGGAATTTTAAGGTAAAAATCTGCAGTCGGTATAAATACACACGTAACATGTGAAACGGATAATCTCTGTATGTCTTTTTCTTCTAAATAATTCAAATGATCACAAGAAACAGCCCCACAATCCGTAGAAACAAAAACCCCATCCGATGGATTAAGCTGATTCGTGTGACTTACGACTTTAAATCCCAAACTCTGGGCCTTTTTAAAGTATCTTTTGGCCTGTTCACTTGAAAAATAATTTTTTTCAATAAAAATATCCACTCGGTCAGCAAGTTTTGATTTTTTAACTGCGTCTAAATCCTCTAAAATACTTTCAAAGTATTGATCAATATGAGTTGATTCGGGAGCTTTCGCGTGCGGTCCTAAATAGGTCGTAATAACTCTCAAAGATTTACACTTACGAGCAACCTTTAATATCTTCAATTCATTTTTAAGATCTAAGCCGTAACCACTTTTAACTTCAAGTGTTGTAACCCCTTGTTTTAGAAAATTTGAAACAGATCCTAAAAAACTACCCATCAATTCTTTTTCAGAAGCCTTTCGCGTGGCACGAACTGTGGAAAGAATACCTCCTCCAGCCTGCGCAATCTCAGCGTACGTTTTACCTTGAAATTTCATCTCGAATTCCTGAGATCTATTACCAGAAAATATAGAGTGGGTGTGACACTCTACAAATCCTGGTAAAACAGAGAGACCTTTTAGTGAAATTTCTTTTTTACCTCGATACTGCTTAGGCAATTTCTTACTTTCACCAATCCACTCAATTCTTCCATTATTAACAACGATAGATGCGTTCTGAATAATTGAAAGATCTTCCTCCTGAATCTTGCGACCTTCTTTTTTAAAAGCCCCCTCAAGAGTTAAACATTCTGAAATATTTTTAAATACTGTAATCATATTTTTACCAAATGAGTTTTAAACCACGCTCTTGAGCAATCTTTTTTGCATCATCATAACCTGCATCAATATGCCGGTATAAACCCATCCCAGGATCTACCGTCAAAACTCTTTGTATCCTTGCTGCTGCTTGAGCTGTTCCATCCGCTACAATCACTTGGCCTGAGTGTTGGCTATAACCCATTCCAACGCCTCCTCCATGATGTAAGGATACCCAAGTTGAGCCACTTGCAACTAATGTCATAGCACTAAGAAGCGGCCAATCAGAAACGGCATCGGAGCCATCTTTCATTGCTTCTGTTTCTCTATTTGGAGAGGCAACAGATCCACAATCCAAATGATCTCGCCCAATTACAATTGGAGCTTTTACTTTTCCTTGCGCTACAAGTTCGTTAAATTTCAAACCTGCCTGCGCTCTCTCTCCATACTCAAGCCAACAAATTCGCGCTGGAAGACCTTGAAAGTGAATTCTTTTTTCAGCCATATCAAGCCAATTCATCAAATGTTTTTTATGTGGAAACAATTCACGAATTGCATTGTCTGTTACTTTTATATCCTCAGGGTCTCCTGATAGAGCGACCCAACGAAATGGTCCCGAACCCTTACAAAATAGTGGTCGAATATACTCAGGTACAAACCCAGGAATATTAAATGCGTCCCGACATCCACCTTCAACGGCTCTAGCACGAATATTATTTCCATAGTCAAAAGTAATAGCACCACGCCTTTGCATTTCAAGCATACCCTGAACATGCTTAGCCATGCTTTGCACAGATTTTTCAACATACGCCTTTGGATTTGATTTCCTAAAATCAGCGGCTTGCTCAACACTATAGCCCTCGGGTACATATCCATTTAGCGGATCATGCGCAGATGTTTGGTCTGTTAAAAGATCAGGTATAAAATTTTTCTTAAGTAACGTATGAATCACTTCACTCATATTTCCGTGCAGAGCAATTGATTTTGCAATTTTTTGTGATTTGTATTTTTCAACTCGTGCTAAAGCATCATCTAAATCTACAGCTTGCTCATCTACGTAGCCTGTATCTAAGCGCATTTTAATACGAGTTGGATCAACCTCTACTCCTAAGACTACAGCGCCAGCAAAAACACCAGCCAGTGGCTGAGCTCCACCCATACCCCCTAGGCCAGCTGTGAGTATCACTCGACCCTTGAGATCTCCTCCAAAATGTCGTCTTCCTGCTTCAGCAAACGTTTCATAGGTTCCCTGCACAATTCCCTGAGTTCCGATGTAGATCCAAGACCCCGCAGTCATTTGACCAAACATCATAAGGCCTTTTTTATCCAACTCATGAAAATGATCCCAAGTCGCCCATTTAGGAACTAAATTTGAATTTGCGATGAGCACTCTCGGAGCATCCGAGTGTGTTCTAAAAATTCCCACCGGCTTTCCCGATTGTACTAAAAGAGTTTCATCATTTTCTAATTTTTTTAGAGACTCTAAAATTCGATCAAAACAATCCCAGTTTCGAGCGGCTTTACCTATTCCACCATAAACAACAAGATCTTCAGGTTTTTCAGCAACACTTGGATCCAAATTATTTTGAATCATGCGAAATGCAGCTTCCTGAAGCCACCCTTTACAATTTAACTTTGTTCCAGTTGGAGCTTTGACAGTTCTTGCCATGTAAATATCCTTTTTAAACTTCTAAAGAAGTTAATATGGAATCAAATGATTCTGATTCCATTAATTTTTTTACTTTTTGAATATCTTTATAAAAAGTGCGATCTTTTTCTGCAAAACTAACGTCTTTACGAATAATCGCATGTGCCTCTTCAATTAATTTTGAGGATTTAAGTGGGCGAAGAAAATCTAAAGCTTGAGCGGCACAAAAAAGTTCAATTGCTATGACATGACTTACATTTTCAATAATCTGAGACATCTTTCGAGCTGCAATTGTGCCCATTGATACGTGATCCTCTTTATCTGCGCTTGTTGGGATGCTATCTACAGATGCAGGATGCGATAATACTTTATTTTCACTCACGAGAGATGCCGCTGTAACCTGCAAAATCATTATTCCAGAATTTAAACCTGCATCATTTGTTAAAAACATTGGAAGATCGCTCATGCTTGTATGAGGATTTGTAAGCTTATCAATTCGTCTTTCAGAAAAAGATCCAAGCTCACTCATTGCGATTCCCATAAAATCCAGTTGAAATGCAATTGGCTCACCGTGAAAGTTTCCACAAGAAAGAAGCTTCTGGTCCTCCGCAAAAACCAATGGATTATCTGTAGATGAGTTCGCTTCAATTTCTAAGACTTCAAGTCCTCTTTTTAAAGTATCTTTAACAGCACCATGTACCTGTGGAATGCAACGTAGGGAGTAAGCATCTTGAACTCTCCCGCAGCCTTCATGTGATTTTGCTATTTCTGAAGTGGAACTTAAAAGTGTTCTCATATTTTTTGCAGTTAGCTTCTCCCCCCTGTGAGGTCGACTTTCAGAAATCAAACTATCAAAAGCGTTACGAGAACCTTTAAGTGCTTCTAAACTCATTGCAGCCGCTAAGTCCGCAAGGCGGCACAGCTTGAGTGCTCTAAAAATATTGAGAAGTCCGATACCTGTCATAACCTGGCAACCGTTTATGAGGGATAATCCTTCTTTAGCTTGCAATTCAAGCGCCGTGACTGATTTTTCTTTTATCACCACGTCCGTTGAGACGATATGACCATCCTTCCAACACTCTCCTTCTCCGATTAGAGCAAGGGCTAAATGCGAGAGTGGCGCTAAATCTCCGCTGGCTCCAACACTTCCCTGGGAGGGGATCACAGGAATAATATCTTTATTTAAAAACTCCAGAATTTTTTCGATCACCTCGCATCTTATACCGCTATGGCCCCGAGCTAGCGCGTTTGCTCGCAACAACATTAGAGCACGCGTATTTTCAACAGAAAGAGGCGTCCCTACTCCTGTACAATGAGATCGAATTAGATTTTTCTGTAAATCGACAAGCTTTTCATTTGAAATCTTCACAGAGCTTAAAGCTCCAAAGCCTGTATTGACTCCGTATACAGCTATATCGCCCTTCAACTTTGACTCAATAAACTCACGAGATTTGTTGATAACAGATTTTGCAGCCCCCGAAAGCTCAACTTTCTCGCCAAAAAGAGCTACAGATACAATTTTAGATAAATTTAAGCTATTCCCATCAATAGACAACATAATGACGCCCCTAGGATATTTA
>CAUJDY010000122.1 GCA_963169805.1 Bdellovibrionota bacterium
ATTTGATCTTTTTCTTTATTTCTACTTTGTAGCTCTTGTTCATAAAGAGCTGCTTTTAGCATTTTCATGGCCTTTTCACGGTTTTGAATTTGAGATCTCTGATTTTGACACTGAACGACTGTGTTTGTAGGAATGTGAATCAATCGAACGGCTGAATCAGTTTTGTTGACGTGCTGTCCTCCAGCTCCACCTGCACGATATGTTTCTACTCTTAAATCTTCCTGCTTGATTTCGATTTGAATATCATCGTCCACTTCTGGCCATGCAAAAACAGCAGCAAAGCTAGTATGCCTCTTTGCATTTGCATCAAACGGAGAAATACGCACCAATCTGTGTACTCCAGCCTCAGCCTTTAGGTAACCAAATGCATATGGTCCTTCTATATGGATTGTAACAGATTTTATTCCAGCACCTTCACCATCTGTCATATCCATCACTTCTGTTTTAAAACCCTGCTTATCTGCATATCTCAAGTACATGCGCATAAGCATGGAAGCCCAATCACAAGCCTCCGTACCACCTGCACCAGAATTAATCGTAATAAATGCTGAGTTTAAATCCGTTGGATCTTTAAGAATGGTTTTAAGCTCCATTTGCTTAGAAATATGCGCAATTTGCTCGGCTTCTATTTGGCATTCTTGTAACAATGCCTCATCATCCGCCTCAAGCCCCATTTCTAGCAGAACTTTAGCATCTTCTGTTTTTCTATTGAGATCTTTCCAGTCCTGAATTGTTTTTGTAACAACAGATTTTTCTTTATTAATTTTTTGCATTTCACTAGGCTTTTCCCAGAGTGATGGGTCTTGAGATTTTGCCTCTAATTCAATAAGACGCTTTTCTTTCCCATCAAGATCAAAGATACCTCCGCAGGTCTGCGGTTTTTTGAGAAAGCTCTTCAAGTTGTTTTTTGAGGTGGTACGTATCTACGGCTGACATATTTATTCTCCAATAACATTGTTATAGTTTGGAGATGGCTCTATGGCAAGAAGGATTCAGTATTCAATTCCAAGGTATTCGGAAAATACATCTAGCCAGTATGTATTGTAGAAAGGTGTTCTGTAAACACTTGCATTATCAAAAAGATACTTCCAAATATGATTTTGATCCTTTGTTCTTCCAATATATTTGATAAGCTCAACAAAGCCTGGGACATTTTCTGCAAGAAATGTCATAGCAAGTGCATGACCGCGAACACCGTGCCTCTCTCCTGTTGCAGTATTTGATAATCTAAGCCCTGACCAATCAAGAAACAAACGTCCCTCTGCTAGCATATTTTTAAAGAAGGCCCTTTCACTAAAAGTATAAACACCAAACGGTAAATCATTTTCTTGTATCTTAAAGCCGTATCGGACTGCACGTGTACTTAAAGCTATATCTAAATACATTTCGCGCACACGTGGACTTAAATAAGGTTCAATACCTCTTATATTATCTTCCCACATCGTACGGACGACTTCTTCATTTAGCCGAATCATCCATGAGCGCACTTTTGATTGATTTGTCATTTCATCAATAACTCGACTTAAAACCAAATGTAACTCAGGGCTTAAAACAGTAGCATAACTCTCTTTAAACTGACTTAAGGTGGGTATATTTCTCCTGTCTACATAAATACGATCCACTTCCCAATTTTTAGTTGTCATTTTTCTGTAGCCACTAAAATGAACCTGATCTAGCCTTGATATAATGTCTGATACAAAGAAAAACTGATTTCCATATTTTGATTTATGCCGTCTTATCGTCTCACTTGCAGTTAAACGATCCTCTCTCTCTTTTTTAGCAAACTCTCTGGATTGAGCTATGTCAAAATTTACAACCCGTCCAAGATCTTGAATGGCTAGGGAAAGTCTTTCAAAAAATGTTTGAGAGGATCTGACATATGCGGGAGAAGATTTTGAATTGAAATACATCGAGCAGGATTTTGCATCCGCTAAAACAAGATTCGGCACAATCAAAACAAGTAAAAATATCCGAATTGCCCTTCTCATATACCTACCTTATTGGATTGTAAAATCTAAAAGTTTTATCTTGAAATCTTGTTTTAACAAAAATCTGATACATGTCATAATGTCTCATATCGCCAGCAAAGTCTTGCAGGGACTGCGAATCTTCAAATAAGGCAATCACTTCAGACTGATCTCTTCGCGCTATATCTTCAATTTGTGCAAGCTTGATAATATCTGGAGTTTCTTTTGACTCTGGCCTAAAAAAGATCTCGTCAAACGGTATTCCGTCCCTTTTGAGCTGCTTTAATGTGGCGTCTCGAGCTAAATCCCTGCGCTCCGTCACAAGAATAACTCGAGCTCCCATCCGGTGATACATCTGCGCAAGAAATCTCATTTTTCCAAAAACTTCATCGTACTGATAGTACTTACTTTTATTTCTCTCTTGTTTAAAAAACTGAATAATCTCTTCCATAACTCGATTTTTAACATGTAAATTAAATTCTTTCTGAGACACAGCCCAACGGATAAATGAAAAAGATGCATCGGGGTCAATTCTATCTGCTGTCATTCCGTCAAAATAAGAGGTTTTGTACTGTTGGTCATATCTTTTAAGAACCTCAAGTATCCGTGACTGAGTCAGATAAAGTGTTCCCTCGATATCAAATACAACTACGGGTTGCTTATTTGCAGCAAGAGCAGAATCTATTCTATTACGAAGAGTTCTATCAATAAGATGTTCTTCTGCATTCAAAAGAACCATTTGAGAGGGGGTTTCATAGAAAAATTTTGCACACAAATTAATAACAGGACGCGCTCCCGCCTTGTCTCCAGAAAGTAAGAGACAAATTTGGATGAACACTGCAAATAAAATGAGCGTAGACACACCTTTAAAGCGTATATATTTCATATGAGACCCACATCTCCTGTTGGAGATATAGAAGAGCAAAGAGAAGTCCAAGCAACAGTTTGGCAATATTCAATTTTTGCAATTATGACGACTACGCACGCTTACTTCAAATAAGTTTTTTGAAAATTGAATCTTGCAACTGAAACATCACACGAGCTTGTTTAGCGCTGACTTCGTGATCGTAGCCTAAGAGATGCAAAATACCATGCAGTACCATATAGGCCATTTCCTCTTGGACTGTTAGCACATGCTCGAGAGATTGCCTTTTCAAAATCTGATGACATATAACGAGCTC
>CAUJDY010000123.1 GCA_963169805.1 Bdellovibrionota bacterium
TGTATCAAGAAAATTTTTGTTGGCCTTTAAGACATTGCCACTCAAATCAAACTCAATATAGGCATAGGATGCATCAATTGCATTGATCACACCCTTCATATTATGTCGCTCAATCTCAGACTCTGTTATATCGTAGCGAACTCCCAAGTACTTTTTTGGCTTACCATTATCTCCAATGATAGGAGCTATTACTGCGTCCACATAATAAGGTGTGCCATCCTTCTTTTTATTTTTTATGATTCCACGAAAGATGTTCCCACGTCCTATCGTAGACCAAAGTTCTTTGAAAACCTCTTTTGGCACATCTGGATGGCGAGTTTTATTATGTGGATATCCAATTAGCTCTGGTCTTGAATATTGAGATACTTCACAAAATTTATCGTTAATAGTGACAATGTCACCCTTGAGATCTGCTTCTGAAACTATACTTGTTGTATTCATGATATCTATTCGAGCTTGTAACTCTAATTTTGTATCTGTTACGTCTGTAGCAAATTTAATAACTTTTATAGGTTTGCCATTCTCTCCAACAATTGGGTTATACGAGGCTATGATCCAAGCTGGTCTTCCATTTTTTTTGATTCTCTTAAACTCACCCGAAACAAACTCTCCTTGCGCTAGCTTGTTCCAAAAACTTTTATACTCAAGTGAACCTACATACTCTTCTTCACAAAATATTCGGTGATGTTTTCCTTTTATTTCATCTAGGGAGTATCCCATAGTAGATAGGAAATTATCGTTTGCCTGAATAATCGTTCCATCTAGCTCAAACTCAATGACAGCCTGGCTTCTATGTAATGCATTAATTTGTGACTGAAGTTCTGATGCGCTTATATTATCGAAATTTTTTAACACTTTTGCTGAAGATGACATTTCATTTTCTCCCTTGATTAATAGAAAAACTGCCTCATATATATTACGCCTTTTTCTTGCAAATCATTTATTAAGGATCAATTAAATTATGTTTAAGCTGCAAGCATCACAAGATCGACCAAACTAGACTTCACTTTTTACTCCACGTTTGAATCTGTTATCTATACTATTGAATTATAAGGAATAAAAATGAACGACACGCCCATTCAAATACTCATAGTTGATGATTCTGCAATCTTTAGAAATCTTTGGTCTATAGTTTTTAAGCCGCACTCCAATTTAAAAGTAGTCGGTGTAGCAGAAAACGGCCAGGTTGCTTTAGAGAAAATCAAGAATCTAAGACCCCAACTTGTATTGCTAGACATCGAAATGCCTATTATGGACGGCTTTGCAACACTTGAAGCAATTAAAAGAGATTATCCAGAAATCAAAGTCATTATTGCAAGCTCTCTATCTTTACCCTCATCTGAAGCAGCTATTAAGTGTCTCACAATGGGAGCTTCTGATTATGTAACAAAGCCAACTCAGGCAGAGATCGATTCTGTAGGAAAAATCTTAATTGATAAGATTCTTAATTTATTCAAGAAAAAAGAAATTAAACAGATTCAACTTTCGAATCATAAAATTGAAATGAAGCATCTCCAGATTATAGCAATTGGAAGTAGTACGGGCGGGCCCAATGCCCTGCTAGAAGTTTTGAGAAATTTATCTCCGGAAATTACCGCACCGATTATGATTACTCAGCATATGCCCCCTCTGTTCACCAAATCTTTGGCAGATAAAATTGGAAAGGATACAAAAAGAAAAACCCAAGAGGGCAAAACTGGATTGATCCTAGAAAAAAACTGTATCTATATTGCTCCTGGAGACTTTCATATGGGAGTAAGTCTTTTGAATGGTAGCTATGTTATAACTACCAATCAAAAACCACCAGAAAACTTTTGCAGACCAGCTGTAGACCCAATGTTTAGATCTATATCTGATATATTTGGAGCCAATGCACTTGCTATAATTTTAACTGGAATGGGGCAAGATGGTTTAGAAGGCTGTAAAATACTGAAGGCAAAAGGCGCTCCCATTTTAGCTCAAGACCAAGAAAGCTCCGTTGTTTGGGGGATGCCCGGCGCTATCGTTCAAGCCCAGCTAGCAAACCAAGTTCTAAATATTAAACAAATTGCACCTAAAATTTTAGAAATCTACAAAAAATATCCTTAAGATGTTTTTTTAAGCTCAGATAGTTTTGAATGAAAGTCTAAGAGCAACTGCTTCAGCTGCTCTTTAACTTGAGGAGATTGTATCTCAACAAAATCTTCAGAACGCTTTATTGCTAATAGTTTTGCGGCTTGCTCAAGAAGAAGGAGCATATTATCTGAAGAAGCTGGAGAAACCTCAGTAGTTTTCACCACCTGAGGAATAGGCTGGACTTGAGCCTCTGCAGGCTTCGGATCAACTGATACAGACGGCACTTCGGTAGAGTTGTCTTCAGGTAGAGTTGCAGTCCCACCGTTTAATAAAGTCTTTGCGCCATCAACACCCTTAAGGAAAAAATCAATATCTGCTTGCTTTACCATATCAGCAGAGCTTATCAGAGTAAGTTTATTCTCTAAAATATGCATATGGTTTTGAAGATCAGTTAACTCAAGCATTCCGGCAGATCCCTTTAAACTATGGAAAGCTCTAAAGATAATATTTTTATTATCTGTAAATGCACCAGCATTATCAAAATCTAATAATGATTTTTCTGCTGCATCCAGCAGATCCATTGCCTCAACTTTGAACTCATTTAATTCTTCAGCATTCAACTTCATATATTTTCTATTCGGAATTAGGTGGACCCTTTTTACCTGTAAAAAACCACTTAACCTAGACTTAATACTTTCTTAATACGATTACAGACCATGGCCTCTCTAATGTGCGATTATTAAAACCGAAGATATAACCTGTATGACAGAGTTTTCAGATTTAGACTTCACAACTGAAGCAAAAGACATTTTAGAACGAATTCAAACAACACTTGAATCTCAAGGATTCAAAGCGTCTGAATCAATTAATGCTCTTTACCGAGAAGTTCATACTCTCAAAGGGAGTGCAATGCTTTTTGGATACGCAGAGCTAAGCACATTACTACATGTCTTAGAAACAAGTTTTGACCCTTTAAAAAAAGAAAAATGTAAAATCACGAATTTTTATGAGCAGAAAGTTGAGCAATGCTTTGATGTTATTACTGAGTATGTCAACAATATAAATTCGAATAGCCCCCAGTACAAACAGAATCTAAGTCAAATGGTCCCTGAGATTATTGAAGCCACAGTTGATATGCTAAATGCAAAAATCGAAGGTGGTAAAATCAAGGAGCATGCTGTTCCATCCTATATCGAAAATCAAAACACTCTAAAAGACGAGTATTTAATTTCTCATACCGCAGAGACCATACCTGTAGAGCCTGAAATACAGATAGCGATTTCAGAAGCGCATGTAGCACAACCTATTATTAATCAGGAGAGCAAGCCGATGAAAAATCAGGAACCTAGCAAAGAACAAGAAAGTCCAAAAGACTCTAACCAGAGTGAATCCTCAAGTATAAGAGTTTCCGTGGGAGTACTTGATTCTCTTATGTCTCTAGCAGGCGAAATGGTTTTAGTAAGAAATCAAGTTTTACAATTTGCCAGTACAACAGATGATTTTAATTTTATGAACCTCAGCCAAAGACTCGATGTTGTAACAACAGAGCTACAAGGCGAGGTCATGAAGACACGCATGCAACCCATCGGAAATATTTTGACTAAATTCACAAGAACGGTTCGTGATATCAGCCGCGAACTTAATAAAAAAATCGATTTACAACTTGAAGGAGTGGATACTGAACTCGATAAGACTCTCATAGAGATTATCAAAGATCCACTTACTCATATTATCAGAAATGCATGTGATCACGGAATTGAATTACCCGAAGAGCGTGTAGCAAAAGGTAAAAAAGAGACAGGCCTCGTTAAAATAAGATCCTACTATGAAGGTGGTCAGGTTATCGTAGAAATATCTGATGATGGAAAAGGCCTTGATAAAGATAAACTTATTAAGAAAGCTATTGAAAAAGGCATACTAACGCAAGAAAAAACATCTCAAATGTCTGAGAAAGAAATTTACGGAATAATATTTCTTCCTGGCTTTTCAACTGCAGCTCAAGTTACAAATCTTTCTGGACGTGGCGTAGGAATGGATGTTGTAAAGACAAATATAGAAAAAATTGGTGGCTCAGTTGATATTTCTAGTAAGATAAACGAAGGAATTACAATCAAACTTAAAATCCCCCTCACACTTGCAATTGTACCAGCTATGATAGTTCGATCGAATAATGAGCTATATGCTATACCTCAAGTAAAGTTAAAAGAACTTGTACGAATCGAAAACTCACAGCATATAGAGTACGTTCACAATAAGCCTGTATATAGGCTTAGAGGTAAAATTCTACCATTAGTTAACCTTAAAGAAATTCTAAAAACAGCATCTCAAACTGAATCGACAACTACAATTGCTGTTTTACAGTCTGACCAAGACACATTTGGACTCATGGTAGATGAAGTTTTAGACAAAGTAGATATTGTTGTAAAACCCTTAGCTCGGTTTTTGAAGGGGCTAAATATCTATGCTGGTGCAACAGTTCTTGGGGATGGGTCACTTGCTGTGATTCTTGATGTGAATGGACTCGCACAACGAGCACTCAGTGAACACAAATCGACTGCTCATCTGGATGAAGAGACTCAGACAAACAATCGTGCAAGAAAAACAGAGTATTTGACAGAATACATGACCTTTAAAGTTGGTAATCACCAAAGATTATGCATCCCTCTTGATTTTGTCTATAGACTGGAAGAAATAAAAACTTCGACCATTGACATGACAAACGAAACACCTCTTGTTAACTACAGAGGCAACATATTACCTCTTTGTTTTGTCTCCGGCCTTCTTGGACCAAAAGAAATTCCTCAAATAGAGAATTTAAATACAATTGTAATCAAAAGTGGTGAAAAAATATTTGGACTTGTTGTGGAAGACATAAGAGATATTGTTCAACCTCTAAGTTGCACTGAGCCCAGCACGGATCAAAACAGTGCTATTGAAGGTAGCTTCTTGCACAATGATCAAATTTACTCTGTACTAAACATGAGCAAGATTCTAGATAAAATGATTCCTAAAGAGCGAGTCACACAAACTACAAATAATAGAAACAGGATACTTTATGTAGAAGATTCTCCAACTTTTAGGAAGCATGTTTCTCACTTTTTGACTCAAGCAGGCTATAAGGTTAAGACGGCTGAAAACGGTAAAGAGGGTCTAAATTGCTTAGAATCTGAAGCAGGAAAAATTGATATCATACTCTCGGATATAGAAATGCCTGAAATGAATGGTCTTGAGTTTGCTAAAAATGTCAGAAAGAATTCTCAGTACAACACAATTCCACTCATAGCTCTCACAACTCTTTTTCAAGAGCAAAATATTAAGAATGGAAAAGATGCTGGATTTGATTTTTATCTTGAAAAACTAGATGAAACAAAAATTCTCACAACTCTTACTCAAGCTGCAGAAATGAAAAGGAGCGCTTAATGTCACAGCCACTACAATACTCAACATTCTATTTGAATGGTCAACTTTATGGGATTGATGTTATGAAAGTACAAGAAGTTGCTAAGCCAATGCCCATCACACGAATTCAACTGGCCGCTTCATTTATAAAGGGAATTGTAAATTTGAGGGGACAAATTGCTACGGCTATAAGCCTTAGAGAACTTTTTCAACTGGAGGCTGTAGACTGCAAAGATAAGATGACGGTGGTTTGCCATCTAGATGGCAACCTTGTTTCTTTTGTTGTAGATGAAATTGGAGATGTTATACAAGTCGAAAAAGAAGCTTACGAAGATATCCCAGAGACACTTCCACAGAGTGTCCGGCAGTATCTTGGAGGAGTTTATAAACTCGAGAATAGAATTCTAAGCTGTATTGATTTGGATAAAGTAATCAGTATTCTAAGCAAAAAGGAAGATGTTGCAGCATGAAACTTTTTGGACAGTATCTCATTGATAAGGGCCACGTATCTCAAAAACAATTATTAGAGTGTCTTATTGAACAGTCTAATCTTATGCAATCTATTCCAAAGCTATGCTTTGATCATAAAATTTTAGAGGAAAACGATATTTTTGAAATTTTAAAGAGTCAGGCTACTTCCAAAAAAGACTTTGTAACATTAGCGACAGATATGGGGCTATGGTCACAGGAAAAACAAGATAAATTAGAAGCTGAAAGCAAAAAAAGTCGACCTAAAATTGGCCAGTTACTTATTGAAAAAGGAATTATCCCCAACGAAAAATTAGCCCAAATTTTAGCTGACTATTTTGTCGTATGTGATCAAGAAAAAGCAGCCATAGCTGAGTCAATTCAAATACGAATATCAGAACAAATTAGAATGACAACTACAGATTTTCTTGCTCTTAGAGAAATCATGGCTCTAGCTGAATCAATTGGAAATCTTGATTTGCACTTTGATTTTATTGAATTTATTTTTAAGTATGAGTCTGGACATGAAAAAGAAGCTTGTGAAAAAGATCGTTTGGCACTTTTGCAAAAGTACGCAGCCCCTGCAAAGGCGGCCTAAGTTATTTCTGAGATACAAGACTTCTATTTGATCTCAAATGTGATTTATTGGCAAAAAATACTTTTTCTATATCTGAAGAGAATTGATCTTGTGATTCAGTAATTAAAACCTCATCCCCATTAGCATTTACTCCTGTATCCACTTGAGTTACTGCAAACAGAGCATTCACAATTGATCCCATCTGGCTCAATCCTATTAACTGATCTTTTTCTTCAGAAGTCACAAGCAACTTCTCTTTGATTTCATCTGCCTGCGGTTGTCCCTTCTTCTGGCTTGCAATAAGAGCTGCAATTCCAGAGACAAAAGCGGTCGCTTGAGATGTGCCCGTCATGTATCCATACCTATTTTTAGGTAACGACGAGAAAATTTTGTAGCCTGGAGCTGCAATATGAACATTATGAGTTCCGTAATTTGCAACTGGAATAAGTTGTGTTTTATCATCAACTGCCGTTACAGATATTATGTTACTCACATTATAACTTGCAGGATAATAAGGAATCTTATCTGCATTTTCGGATTCATTCCCGGC
>CAUJDY010000124.1 GCA_963169805.1 Bdellovibrionota bacterium
GCCGAACAAGGAGTTAGTTCACTTCTTCCGGGAGTTGCTCGATCTTGTGAGCTTAATAATCGTGATCAGTTTAAAGCTTTAGTGGCAGATCTTTCTCAGAAGTTTTTAAAATTCCATGAGGCTCTATACGGAATTCCTGGATACAAGCAGCAGCATGATTTTCTACAAAAATCCCATAAACATGCGATTACGTTTTACGAAAGAGATCGTAATATTTTTATAGGCACAGCGGTTGTAGGTGCGGGTCTTGGATTAGGTCTTCCTCGGTTATTAGCTATGAGTGCTACACTTTCTAAGTTAGGCAAAATTATAACTGTAGGAACGATAGCCTATGGTGGCTGGACGGGTTACCAAATCGCAGATGGCATGTTAGATAAAGACGTTACAATGATTTTGCCAGGCGAAGAGGAAATTCAAAATCTTTTAGAATTAAGTACGGTTGTTGTTGATGCTGGAAAAATGCAATTTGTAGATTTGATAGATGTTTTAAGAATGTACAATGACTCAATTACTTCAGAAAAATCTAAGTTAAAAAAGAGTGTGACAGATAATTTATCTATGTTAAATGGATATGTTGACAGATATGGAAGTGTGGAGTCAGTCAGGACGCATCTTTCAAATAAGATAGCAGAAATAGAGTCTATTTTAAAAAACCGCAAAAATAAGCTCACTGAAAAGTAATCTAACAAAAGTAAGCACTATAGAAGTTCTCAGGTGGCACTTTGTTTGCTTTGAGAACGTGATACAAAAGAGAGGAATTTATGATTCGCAAATATTTCGCAACAATTTTAAGTCTTTCGTTAACAGCATCTCTTGTACATGCTAAAAGCATACATACAATTCATGTTTCAAAAATTCTGAGTAGAGTGCAGGAAGCTTCATTTGTAAAAGTGGCAAAGGACTCTCCTCTTGAGCTGATTCAAAGAGCAGAAGCTCAGTACAAAGAGTGCACAGGGCATGTTGCTAATTTATCACTGAGTTTAGAGTTATCCGAAGAAGTAGAATCTCAAATACAAGTGGCTGCGGTACTTTTAAATGAGGAGTTGGAAAAAGCTTATGAAATCTTAGAACCTGTACTTGAAAAGGGTGGTTCTGTAGTTGTAGAGGGCGAAAAGGAATCTGCTGTCGTCATGGACTTTGTGCTTTTATACTCAGCTAGTGCGACTTATTTTGAGCTAGCGTCTCAGGGGCTAGCTTCGCCTCAGGTTTTGGTGTTTGGAGAACTTTTAAAGTTATGTGAAACAACAGCAAAAAATAAAATAACCAAGCGAGACGCAAGCCGTATGCTTCCATCAAAAGCAGCAGAATTTTTAAGAACTCTTAAGGATATGTCTACTAAAATTAAAGAATTATCAGAAAAGGCAAAACCGATTCTTGAAAAGTCATATCCAGTCATTGAATCCAAGCCGATTCAAACAACAACAGCTTAATCAAAACTGTGAGCCTATTTACACCACTCTTTTTTTTAGCATTCCTTTTTGTAGGAATGCTTCCGCAGAAAGTATCTGCGTCGCAACGCTATTGGGGACCAGAGTTTGAGTTTACTACTAGGAAATTGCAGAAATTATGGAAAGATGAAAATTTAGTTCAAGTGCCGGGTCGACTTGGAGTATGGACAGGGGCAGAAGAGGGTGAGGCCAAAAGATTGGCTCGTGCTCTTAAAATAAAATGTAAAGCAATTGTAGGTTGCCGAAGTCGCAAGGATGAATATCGATTTCCTGGAGATACAATCTTTGAATTCTCAGATAGTTTTTGGATACGCTTGAGTTATGACCCAGGCGTTATTGAGTTTCAAATGCAAAAACTTACAATTCAACAGCTCAAAGAAAAGGCTTCATTCATTCAAGAGTTTATTTTTAACACAGCAGCCGAAAAGGGTTTTTTTATGACCCAGGAAGAGGCTGGGCATATCAATGTCAGTTTGGATTTCTTGAATAATCCAAAGCACGCTCCTTTTAAATTTCTCAGTTATTTAAGTTTTTTAGAAAGTCTACAAGAACTCTGGCAAGGAGGGATGGGCTACTTTAAAGATACGGGACGCCCACTCGCGGCGTTTGGTGCTCGTGCTAGAAATCTTTTTTCTAATTTTCTTTCTGTAGTACGATTCTATGAATCAGAAAGAAGTGAGTTAACAGGTGAGTTGCTTTATAAAAGACGTCAAAATATGGGATTAATTTCTGAGGCTTTAGATTTCTTAGTGCATCAAGTGTACAAACCAAAAAAATTAGATACATCTACGCTCTCAGGAGCGGATGAACTTAAGGGAAGAGTACACGATAAGGCTGTGAATATAGATTCTATGCTGCACGCCTTTTGGGATGAAAGACCTATAGAAGATATGTCATTAGAAAGCTTTAGAATTGAATTGCGAGCAATTTATGCGCAAAAAAGTATTTATCAGTTTATTGCGCAAGCTGAATTTATTGATGCAATTATGAGAACCCTTGAAAAGAGTAAGTTTCCACTGATATTTATTAATAGACCTTTGGTTTATCCGAGCTATGAATCGATTTTATCGGTTTTTTATGTTTTATGTCATGAAATTGGCTTGGATCCCAGAGAGTATCGAAAGCATATTCTGAGTGAAGATTTTAAGTCTATGCGGGTTCCCAAGATTGTGTTGGGGCAAAAAAACAAGATTACTCAGAGAGATGAGTTTCTCGTTTTGAGAGATCTAACGTGGTATCTTCCGTTTTTTCCAAAATTTCAAGATAACTTTATGAAGTTATTAGATCATGTGGATGCT
>CAUJDY010000125.1 GCA_963169805.1 Bdellovibrionota bacterium
GGAAAAAGTAGAAAAACAATAAAAAACAGATAAACAACTAATCTCATATTTGAAGTGACTTCCAAACCTCTATTATTTGGCTACGAGAAATCTCATGAACTGGCTGAAACAACTTTACAGGCTTAAGCCCTTCAAAAGGAGTACCCTCTTTTTGTCCTGCAATAACTGGATACATATAGTTTTTCTGTAAAATTATCTTTTGCGCCAATGGCGAAAGTAAAAAGTCTACAAACTTCTGCGCGCCCTCACAATTCTTACAGCTCTCTAGTATTCCTACATATTCAACATGGTAGGGAAGAGCGTCTTCAAGATACATAGGTTGATATTTTTTATTTTTTTCTTCAATCCAGTGATAAGCAGATGAGGTGACATAACTAAACACCAACTTTGCCTGATTTTTAGTAAAAAGCCCATATCCCGCACTCCACGAGGGAGAGACTGTTACAATATTATTCTTAATGCTTCTAAAAAAATCTTGTACTCCTGTAACTCCCAATTTTTGAACAAGCCAGTGAAAGAAAATATAGCCAGGAGAGCTTGTTCTTGGGTCTAAAAGAGAAAGAGATTTATTATATTTAACTTGAATAAGTTCTTTAAGACTTTTTAGCGGAACCACTTCACCAGATCTATATATAAAAGTCATTGGTGCCCAGTTGTACGCTATAAATCCATTCTGAATACGATCTGAGGATGGAAAATCCAAATCCCAACTCACAGAAGGAACTCGCACAGATTTCCAGCTTTGCTCTTTAGTTGCTGTAGCCAAACTGAATTGATCCAGCCCCAGTACAACATCTGCAGAGGAACGCTCTCCTTCAAGTTTTAATCTTTGCAAAATCACTCCAGCTTCACCAATATCTACAAACTCTACAACTAAACCTGTTGCTGCAAGAAATTGGCTTTGTAGCTCAACCCCAGCTCCCCACGAACTTGCAAAGGAAGAATAAGTATAAACAACAATTTTACTCTCACTACTCATTGGAGTTTTTGAATCTTTCAAGCTAAAATAAAAAACGAGTAGAAGTAGAAAAGGTAAAACCAGAATTAGGATTTTTTTTACCACAAGAGCCCTCTATTTTTCTTAAAGAAGTAGTAATCAAAACCAACACATCTCCCAGCTCCAATCACCACAAGCGTTAGTAGAATGGCACTGAATGTTGAGTATAGAAGTGATACTAATTCGTCTCCAAGCATGGAGTAGTGAATACAAATAATGATCGCAATAACTCCAAGAGGTCGAGTTAAAAAACCCAGCATAAGACCTATTCCAATAATAATTTCAGCAAAAATAAATCCATGACTCCACACGCTCCAGTAAGGAGCTATTATATTTTTAAATACCGTCTGATAAAATTCTGGCAATTGGAAAATGAGATCTTTACCGCTAAGATCTTCGACATAAAGCTGGGAGACAAAAATATTGCCCTTATATTTTAACATTCCCTCATTAAACCAAAAATATCCAATATATATCCTCAGGACTGCTACTGGATAAAGGTGGCCAATATATTTTATGCTTTCAAAAAACGCTGTTAACATAGTTTAATCCTTGCCTCGAACAGATATTAAATGTCAAAATCTAGTAATGCGACTTATTCTAATCCTTTTATTGACATTTAGTGTATTTCAAAACGCTTCTAGCAACCAAAAAGACTCTTCGCACAAAGAGACTCCTCAGTTTTTTCAAGCTAAAAAAATCTCTGTTGAGCAATTAATGACAGAAGTACATCAAAGAATTGATAAATGGAATTGGGACAAAAGTTTATTCCCTAAAACTGGATGGAAAGAAAATGGCCAATCTGTATTTGGAAGACCCCTCATTTATTGGACATGTGGCAACCCTAAAAATGCAAATGTTTCTCTTTTTCTTTCGGCTGTACACGGCGATGAAGTAACTCCGGTTTATTTTGGATTTCGACTTGTAGAGTGGATTAAAGCACGACCAGAACTATGCGAAGACTCCTTTATTGTAGTTGCTCCTCTTGTTAACCCGGATGGATTTTTGAGATATACGAATGGAACACGCACAAATTACAATAAGGTCGATTTAAACCGAAATTTTGATACGCCTGAGTGGGATGCAAATGCGCTCAAAATTTGGAAGCAAAAGTATGGATCACAAAGACGTTACTTTCCCGGAGACAGAAAAGCCTCAGAGCCAGAAATTCATTTTCAAAAATGGCTCCTAGAAGAATTTAAGCCTAGCAAAGTCCTTAGCATTCATGCTCCCCTCAATCATCTTGATTTTGACGGTCCAATCACGGATGAAGCTCAGAAATTTACACAAGAGTACATCAAGTCCTGTGACTATCTTAAGAAAGTTCTTGAAGAGGCTAAAACTGGCCTTAGAGTATTGGCCTACGGCACATTTCCAGGAAGTCTTGGAAATTATGCTGGACGACTCAAAGGCATACCCACAATTACAGTTGAGCTACCTACAATTGACCATCGACAAGCTGGCAATTATTTTTCCAATATGGAAAAGGGTCTTCATGTTTTTGTAAAATACAAAATAGAAAATCGTCCTTCCTCCTTAGCAAAAGAATAAATATTTTTAATAGCATCTCATCTTAATTTCATGGTTCTCCCTCTTAATTCTTGTTGTTTTTATAGGAACCAGCATATTTCTTCATGCGTAGTTGGGACTTCGACTATACTCCTCGAATAGAGAGAGGTAGAGCTTGGGGAAGTTCGTTTTTTGGGTATTTTCATTGTACCTATCTTTAGGCATTGCAAGCCTAGAGTATCGCCCGTTTCCGCACTATGAAGGTGTCCCTAAAAATCTTATCTTAGGCGAACACTTCGAAATTCACCGCCCCGATGTTACTCTTAAAGGTGTTGCAATTGGACCCAAGAATGGCCAACCTATTCTTATTACTCCCGGTTACTTTGGCTCGGCAGGCTATCTAGGAGACTTAGCAAATCATTTAAGTAACTACGGCTACCGTGTATATGTCCTCTCACTTAGAGGCAAGGGGCAAGGAGCTCTTTACTCTGGCCTCAAACCAGGATTTGAACCTCGTGAAGGGCGCTTTGGATTAGACGAAATGGTGAGAGATAAAATTGCAGTTATTGATATCCTCTACAAACACCACGGAACCCCAATTGTGTTAGGAGGACACTCATTAAGTGGCATTTTAATTCGAGCTGTCTCCGTTGGCCCCTCACTCGGAGGAGAAAACCACAGAGAAGATGCGCGCATTAGACGACGCCTCAAAGATCGCGTCCTGTATGCACCAATCCTAAAAAGCCCATCCCCAACAATTTCTAAGGCAGATGAACTTGGAATTGAGATGACAAGATTTCAAAAACTTCGCATGCTCAAAGCACATCTTTACATTACAACTCTTGCTCCTGCATTTTCAAAACTACGAGATAGCAATTTATCTAGAAAACTCGAGCAGCTGCTCTCTCACGTTCCTTTTATAGATGCTCTTGCAAAACTTGGACTCAAAAGTCTTGATCTTTTAAATTCAGATATTATGGCTTCAAAAGATTTAGGTAAACTCAAGGCCTACGATGCACTTAGAATTGCTATGGCTCAAAGACTTGAGCAAGATATCGTTTCTGATTTAGATCGGATTATTAAAAATGGATTTCATTCTCGCAAAGGCCTCGATTACGCTAAAGCTTACTTGAGATCTGAAACGGCACAAGATCGATTTCCTATTGACCTTATTTCTGGAAGTGACGATACACTAGCCCTCAAGGAATTTAACATCTTCGAAGCAAAGCTCTTAGGCTTAAAGCACTATGTGGTAGGCAGAAGTCATATGGAAGGCATTATTGGCGAACCTTCTTTTGAGATTGCAAAAATCATTCATAGAAGAACTCAGCACCACTTACGTACATCTAAAAAACTCGGTTGCAGTAGGTATTTTAATTAATGTCCATAAGATTATATTAATAATTTTTCTTAGGACATATTTTCTGTAGAAAACAACTCTCACATGCTGGGTTTCTTGCCTTACAGACTTGTCTTCCATGGTAGATAATGTAATGCGAGTACATTGTCCATTCCCTCTCGGGAACGATTTTTTGAAGCGCAAATTCAAGTTTAACTGCATCCTTACCTTTTACGAATCCCAAGCGATTACTTAAGCGAGTTACATGTGTATCGACAACCATAGATGGCACTCCAAAAACATTTCCTAAAACAACATTTGCTGTTTTGCGGCCTACACCCGGCAAAGCATGCAACTGCTCCATGGTTTGAGGAACATCTCCTTTGTGTTTAGTTACAATTTGCTCACAGCACGCTTTAATATTTTTTGCTTTGTTCTTATAAAAACCTGTTGAGCGTATGAGCTCTTCAATATCTTCAACTTTTGCATTTGCCATTTTTTCTGGAGTGGGAAACTTATTGAATAATAACGGCGTCACAATGTTCACACGCTCATCTGTACATTGAGCAGATAGAATTGTTGCAATTAAAAGTTGAAATGCGTTTTCATGATTGAGAGCACAATGGGCATCAGGATACTTTTTTTTAAGTAAACTTATAACCTTTTGAACTCTCTCTTTGAGCTGAACTTGTGATTCTTTCACAGACACTAAGATTCTTCGCCATCATTTCCGATGGCTTCTACTGGACAGCCTTCCATTGCTTCACGACAGGCCTCTTCTTCTTGCTGAGTTGCTGGTTGCTTTGTGACATAAGCATGCCCATCTTCATGGTGCATCTCAAAGTTTCCAGGAGCAGCACAAACACATGCATCACACGAAATACAGGCCTGGTCTACGTAGTACTTCCCAGGAGAATTCTCTTTCCACTTATCTGTTTTATTGGCCATTTGTCCCGTCCTTTGACTCTACTAGATATAAATTTAAATACCTCATCAGTCAAACACGACAAACGTAGGGCTCACCTAAGTCTGAATTTGAGCTCATAAAAGCTCATAACCTTTAGAATTTGTTATAATTTTTCTATGGAACCAATAATTATGAACCCTCGAGCCCCTACCCAACAAGAGTACTCCGACATTCTAAAGTTTCTGAATGAAACTTTGCGCCCAAAAGCGACGTGGTCGATTCAATCCGAATATCCAACTGCTCTTACGCAGGAAAATATTCACAATATACGAATCATAAAGGAAGGTAACCAAGTACTATCTCATGCTCTTATAAAACCACACATTCTTAAGACTCCCGCTGCTATTTATAAGGTTGGAGCTATTGGAAGTGTTGTGACTCACTCTGAATATAGAAACAAAGGCCTTAGCCATCGAATTATGGAAGAATGTCTTGAGCTTTGCAAACAACAACAGTGTGATATAGCAGTTCTTTGGACAAACCTTTTTGATTTCTATCAAAAGCTTGGATTTACTCTTGCTGGCTATGAAATTAACCTGACAATTACAGATCAATTCAAGTTACAAAATAAACAAAATCTTAGAATTATAAAGTCTGCACAAGTAGATCCGCAGGCACTTTTAAAACTTATGAACCAACATTCTGTTATGACAGTCCGAACACCAGAAGAGGTCCGTAGATTTATGAGCATTCCAAGCTCAAATATTTATACTGCATGGGATGCAAATTCTCAAATTTGTGCCTACGCAGTAGAGGGGAAGGGGGCAGACCTTTCTGGTTACATACATGAGTGGGGCGGTTCTGTGAGCGCCTTATGCGAGGTGTTTCAACATATACAGCAAGAGAAAAAGACAAATATTCATGTTATTTGTCCACAGCACTCAAAAAATCTCATTAATACGCTTGAATCCTGCGGCGCTCAAAAAAACTCTGGTTTTCTTGCAATGATCAAGATGATTGACGAGGACGGATTGTTTAAGAAAATTCATAAATATGCGAAGCTCTCTTTGGGAATTAATAATTTGGTTCTAGAAAAAATGAATTCGGAATATCGAATAGGTACCACTCAACAGTATATTTCGACACCAAATAGTAGCGATATCCTACTCTTGATGTATGGTCCTCATAAATTTTCTGAAATTCAAGGTCTTGGGAAGGAGTCAAAGGAAGTGCTAAATAAAATATTTCCTTTACCTCTATGGCTTTGGGGATGGGATTCCATTTAATGGGCCACAGCTTGAGAATATTCTTAACTCTTAACATTTGTGTTCTTTTGACAGCTTGTTTAAAGAATGAACCTGTTACAAATGAATCAGATGTCCCCAAAAATTTTCTAGAGATTCAATCTGATCTTTACAATCTAACAAGCACTCAAACTCCAGAAGATATGAAAACCAGTGACTTTGCGTATTTTTCTGAGAAAGCTCGGTTTTTTACAGGGCAGTTTCAAACCGTAGGATATAAAACTCAGCAAGCACTCTCAAAGGTAGATGACATCTTCACAACTGAGGATGGAACTCAGGTCAATCTTCATAAGTTTAAATTTTTAGAATCAATGTACAAAGTAGATGAAAGTGGTAACGCAACTTTAGATACTCAAACAGAAAAAGACTGCCGTTTTGCAAGACAGCCTTATTCGCTTTGGTTAGAATCTTGCGACCTTCAACCCTTTCAAGACTACTATTTATACTATTTGTTTACTAATGAGGATATTCCATATTTTTTCAATTACAAAAAACGACAACTGACAATGCAACTCCCCCCTCTTATGGTAGAAAAAAATAATTGTTTTGGTAATGAGAATTGCACTATTAATGTTACAGAAGTTCAGTTTGATATTATCTTTCAAGAAGAGGGAGAAAGAAAGCGACAGCATATCCTTTTATGGCTCACAAAAGATCTACCCTACCTCGCATCAAATCCAAAAAAATGTATTAGCACTTTATTAGAGCACGAAGGTCAAAAGTATCCTTATGATTTTTGCCAAGAACTTGTTAACTTTGTACAAGAATAGGTTTATTCTCACTTAAGTGAAAACAAAATTTTTTAAGTTTCAAATCATCAATAATATTTTGATAGCTCACTTTGAGTCCCCTGAAAGCTCTAATGCCTTTGGAATTCAAGAGGCGGAGGAATTTGAAAAACTCTCAAACTATGCGCTTAAAAATAAAGTCCAAGGAATTATTATAACATCAGATACGCGAATTTTTTGTTCTGGAGGCAATCTCAAAAACTATGCCCGATCTCCAAAATCAGACGGACTTAAAATTAATAAGAAAATTACTAAAATCTTAAATGACTTCCAACATATTCCTATACCCACATTGTGTATATTATCGGGAGATTGTTTTGGCGGAGGGATGGAGTGGCTATCCGCATTTGATAAAGTATTAGCAACTCCAGAAGTTATGTTAGGAATGTGGCAACGAAAAATTTCTTTATCCTGGGGGTGGGGTGGAGCTAATCGTCTTAAATATCGCATCTCAAAAAAAACGCTTATGAGATTGCTATTAGAGGCTCAGACGATTTCAGCTTACCAAGCGCTGGATCTCAACCTTATCGATGCTATTTATCCAAAAGAGCTGATTACAATAAAGGCTTTCGAATTTTTCCAAAGACAAGCAGAACTCCCTGCCTATCCACTCTCACCTATCAAGGCGTTGAATCTTTCAAAGCTCAGTCCGGAAAAAGAGGAAAAAGTTTTTGAAAAACTGTGGTTTAATCCAGATCACAAAAAAATCTTAGAAAAAAAGAGGTAAGTTTTTTATAAGTTGTTGAGTAGATTTCGGTAAATGTCTTTTGCCTGAATAAACTGAAGACCTACTCCAGGTCCACGCCCCCACATTCCTTGCGGACTATTCCAAACAATTTTTGCATTCACTTCGTATGTTTTGTTTAGATCCCCAAGAGGAATCGACATTTTTACAAGCCCTCTGATGTCTGTTTTATCTTTCAATTCTAAATATGCACCACCCTTAGAGAGGTTTAGCATTGTCGCCTCAACTTGACTTGCAGTTCCCAGGGTTTCTATGCGAGCCTCTTGCTTGGTATAAAATCGTCTATGAAACCTCTGAGGAACATCTCTCCCGCTCGTGAGTTTTGATGCGATACCAAAAAACTCTTTTGTTTCAAATGGTTTTTCCAAAACAATAAATTTTGTAAGTGTTTGAGCATAATCTAGCGCTTCTTTTGAAATAGCCTTTGCAAGCATCATCACAGGTACATCGTATGCTTCTCTTCTCACATAATTAACCGCATTCATTTTGTCTGCGTTAAATATATCGAGGTTAAACATAACCATATGTACAATTCCGCTCTTCATTTTTTGAACAGCAGTTTTGACATCATCTACTCTTTCAACGCTATATAATTTATTGCGATTGAGATTATGTTGAATATCTCTCGACTCTTCTGACAGTTGTCCGACTAATAGTAGTTTTGAAATCATAGGCTCGTCTCCTATACAAATCTTTTCGGATCAAAGTCCTGGAAACAGCAGATAATTTATTATTTTAGATGAGATTTTTTGCTGACTGCCAAAAGTATACACAGAACATTTAACTTCCTGAGCACCATTGTAACATTCTGACTGCCTTATCATTTTGAGACTCGCAATAGACTACTATAATAACCAATGGTGTTTAGGTTTTGATGTATTCTAGTAATTGCACATGTGATTTCATACACTTACACATTAATAGCGTACATAAATGAAACACTCTTGCGACACTCAATGATTTTTCTGAATATTATAACCTATTAATATTCCTCAGATTTACTTGGCATTGTCCCTGCAATGCTAAGATTCATTGGGGGAACTATGAAACTCTTAGCACTACTGATCGCTGTGATTCTAATATTTGCAAATGAAAAATCATTTGCTACAGAAGAAGATTTTCCTTCATTCGGAGCAGAGGATATAGAGTCTAGTGGGAGAGCAGGAAGAGTCTTTCGAGAAATGTATGCTGAATATAGTGAACGTGCAGCTCAAATTAAAGAATTAAAGGAAAGATTCCCTAATAATGAAGTGATAAATGATGTTTTTGATTCTTTTAAATCATTCGATCGCTCTTTTAAGAGTGCTGCAGGAAAAAGAAACCCCGGAAAACAATTAAGACAAGCGATTCAAGCTCGATTTGCGTTATTAGATTACTCAATGAAACTTCTGATGGCTACTGCGAATGAAACTTGCCCTAATCAGACAACAAATACAAACTCTTTAAGAAGAAGAGAAACCGTTCAACGAGATACAAGAGATAGAACTACAGTTAATTCCAGTAGAAATACACCATCTAATTTTATGCCGGTGAACTTAGATTCAGAGTTAACAACAAGCACATCAGGCGTTCGCTAGACAGATTAGGTCTTTGCTAACTTAAGCACTCGCTCTTTGATCTCAGCAACAAGGATAGTAATATCTTTTTTAAGTTCTTTTTTTCCTGACCATCTCTGAATTTGAAATAAGATTTCATTTCTAATCTCATGTACAGATTTTTTCCCCTCACTCTCAAGTATATCCATGATCTTATCCCTGGGAAAACTAATACCATTCGAATTTATAACCTGTCTCATACCTTCTGACATAAACACAAGCCTATCCTTTGGGTTTAGTATGAGAGTTTTTGAGGATATTTTCTTTTTATACTTCTTGTCTATTGCAGGAATGTGAGATTCCACTTCTTCCACAGCCTTACTTTGTGCTTGATAATGGAAGACAAAATTATCTCCTGCATGACAATATGTCATTTCATAGTTTCTTCTATTTACTAAACCATAAAAAATATGAGCCTTATCTTTATCAGAAATTTGAGATATAAGCTCATCTACAATCATAGATAAAACTTTATCAGGATTGGCACCTTTTTTTGTTTCAATATGCGTTGTTAATTTTAGCAGAATTGTTAGAAATAGTGATGAAATACCATACCCTGAGCAGCTTGAAAGTAAAATTGAAAATCTAAACTTGTCCTCAATTTCAAATATATCAAAATAATCACCACCTGTAACAGGGGATGCAATAAACTTATTACTAAACTCAAAGCCTGGAATGTTTGGTATCTCCGTTGGCACAAGCTTTTCTTGAATTTTGAAAGCAAAGTGAACTTGATTATGAAGTTTATCTATGAGGTTTTCAATTTGTTCATTTAAAACAACCAACTCCTTTTTAAAGGAGCGAATTTCAATATCTTTTTGCTCAAGCATAGCTTCAAGCTTTTCAATTTTATCTTCTAGTTTTTTGCTCATTTAGAATAGTTTTTATGAAATAAGATCTAACGTCAAGACATCCAAACAGTTTCTACATTTTTTCTATTGGATTAAAACCCAGCCAAGCTGTAGCATTCTTAGTATTTACGGAATCTACTCCCTGAATGGGCTTTGCAATATTGAGTTTAAACATCATACTAATTGAAGGAATATGAACTCTTAGGTACGTCCCTTGTGAGGTATAAAGTTCTATTCTTTCTCGCCCTGTCTTCTCAAGCGTTTTTAACGTAGGTAGTTTATTAACAATCCAAATCTCTCTCTGAACTGGAATTTTGCTAGAGTAATCAGCAACAATTTGACCATATGACGTATGGTACCTCCCACTATGGTAATAGAGACCGTTCGGCCTCAAACTCCATTTTTGAGCATAATATGTAAGCGACTGAACTGGATAAAAGAATTCCAGTTTAAATATGTATGGAAGTGGCTTTGGCCGTGTGTAATCACCCAGCATAATAACGGATAACTTCTCATGGACTCTATCAAAATTATGAAATCCGATTTCTGATACATCTATGTATTTAGCTTTTTTAAAATTCTCTACCACAGATAAAATAAGCTGTTTTTTAATCGCAATGCTTGATGAATAATACTTAATTAAAAATTGAGAATAAATCATAGATCGCAACGACCAATGCGAGAGAGAGTCAAAACTTTTTGCTTGAATCACATTATCTTTGAATAAATCACAGTATGAATTTTGGGTGTAAATAACCATACCACGCTCGCAGGCTGTACGCTCCGAAACAAATACATAACTATCAGAAATAAAATGATCTGTGTGAGTAATTCCAAAAATGACTTTTTCAAGCACATCCGAGACTATAGCCCTTTGAATGGGTGCAGACTCAGAATTTTCTTGAGTTAGATACTCCACTAAAAGATTCGAAGCCATGGCCTTGGAATACTTAAGATTTAACGTTGGAGCCGTCGGAGAATTTAACAGTAAACCATTCGCACTCAAAAAGTTCTCTATTGTTGTTATCGTACTTTGGGCCTGCCTTAGCTCTTTAAGACTCGAACTAGTAATATCACCCTCAATGTCACTTTTGAGTGCACAATTAAACACTTTCAATGCGGGACTAATGTCTAAACTTCGAACATGCTTGGAATTAATACAAGAGAGAGGGCTGTCCTCACGGCTCAGTAGCACCAGGATCAAAAAGAAGTAAGTTATAAGTATATATTTCACCCATCTCATCAAGGTCCGTAGAGTTGCAATTCATGGGCCTAAATCTTACAATATAATCTCATCAAGGAGTCTACAGTTGGATTTGAAACAAATTTCTACAATCGATAAAGCCCGACAAGTTAATTTTGATACTTCAATTTATGGATCTTTTGCAGAAATAGGAGCAGGACAAGAAGTAACTCGCTTCTTTTTCCAGGCTGGCGGAGCATCTAAGACAATTGCAAAAACTATGTCTGCCTACGATATGACTTTCAGTGATGCTATCTATGGAAAAGAAAAAAGTGGCCGCTATGTATGCGAAAGCAGACTCATTAAAATGCTCGATAAAGAATACTCTCTTTTAGAGGAAAGATTAGGTTCTATGAGAGGAAAAGAAACTCGCTTCTTTTCTTTTGCAAATACTGTAGCAGCAAAGAGTTCAGAAAGAGGTATCAATGAAGGACATGGTTGGATTGGGATAAGATTTCAATTGCGGCCGCAAGGGCCCGTAAACGATATCGTTGTTCACGTAAAAGTAAAGGATGCTAGAAATATTCTTCAACAAGAAACTTTGGGTGTTGTAGGAACAAACTTAATCTACGCGGCTTATAATCATAATAAAAATCCATATGATTTTATTTTATCACTCATGGACAATTTAGATCGCAGAAGAGTCGATATCAATTTTATTCGATTCTCCGGAAAAGACTTTGAAAAATTTGACAATCACGTCTTAAATCTTTTTTTAGTTCAAAGTAACTTTACAGATGTTGTCACTTTTGATTCTGCTGGCCACATTATTGAACCTGGAGATCTTTTTTATGGGAAACACGTAGTCATTTTGCGTGGACGCTTTCGTCCTATTACAAAAGTACACATGGATATCATTGAAAGCGGATTGGATCACGCAATTAAAACACATAAAAATTTTAATAAAAAAAATGTACTCGTCATTGCAGAGCTCACACTTAATAATCTTTTAACTTCAGAAAAGCTAGATATGTCTGATTTTCTATCAAGAGTAGAAACTCTTTCTGCAATGGGAATTCCTGTCATGATTTCAAACTTTGCACAGTTTTATCAACTCAAAGTTTATTTTAACCAAATCAAGCACAATGATCTACAAATTCTTATGGGTGCAAATATTCTGAAAGATGTATTTAATGAGAAATACTATGATCAGTTGCAAGGCGGATTGCTAGAAGGCTTGGGCGATATTTTTAAATCGAACTGCAGAATCCTGGTCTATCCTTTTAAAGATAAGGATAAAATGATTTCAGCGCACTCATATACTCCACCGGAAAATCTAGAGTTTATATATAAGCACCTACTCGCCAACAATATGATTCAAGATGTGCATGCAAAAGATAAGAAGTGTCTAGACATTAATACCCAAGAAATACTTGGAGAAATTAAGAGAAAAGATAAGAGTTGGGAAAATAAAGTTCCAGATCCTGTTCTTAATATCATTAAAAAGAAGAAGTTATTTGGATATACCTAAGTGATCACAGACAGCATGAAGATTCACATAGATGCCACTCTTAGTTGATTTTATTTTTTTAACTTTGGAAGCCCAGCTTTTGCCACTCTTGAGACGAGAGGCTTTTCCATTTTTTCAGACAGCCATTGATTTGTTTCTATAAGCTTTTGCAGATTGATTCCTGTCTTTAAACCCATCCCATGAAGCATATAAACTATATCTTCCGTAGAGACATTTCCCTGTGCCCCCGGAGCATACGGACATCCACCTAAACCACCTATACTCGAATCAAAAGTTTTAACACCATACTTAAGACTCTCCAGTACATTTGCCAAGGCTGTTCCACGAGTATCATGAAAATGCATTGCAATTTTTTTGCCTCTTATTTCTGTCTTAAGCCCTTTCAATACAGTTGCTACTTCTGTTGGGGCTGCAGCTCCAATTGTATCTCCAATTGAAACTTCATAGCACCCTAGCTGAAGTAGTCTTTTAGCAAGCAACACAACCTTCTGTGGCTTAATTTTTCCCTCATAAGGACAGTAAAAGCATGTACTCAAATAACCTCTAACTTTAATTTTATTTTTCTTAGCGAGATTTAATACAGGGTGAAATCTCTCAAAGCTCTCTTCGATAGAACAATTAATATTAGCCTGATTGAATGTTTCAGAAGCTGCAGTAAATATTGCCACCTCTTTTATGTGAGCTTTTAATGCATCCTGCATACCTCTTTCATTTGGCACAAGTACTGGAAACTGATTTTTTGATTTGCGAATGTTATAAATGTCATTAATCTTTTGTGTAATCTCGAGAGATTGAGCCATCTGTGGTATTTTTTCAGAGGAGACAAAGGCGCCAATTTCTATAGTCTTCAATCCAGAATCTACTAATTTTTGAATCAATTCTAATCGAACAGAAAAATCTAAATACTTTTTCTCATTCTGCAACCCATCTCTTGGACCTACTTCTACTATACGAATCATTTTACACCCTCAATTTCAGCTAGAACTTGTCCGAGTGTAACCTGCTGCTGCTCGGTACAGGTTATAGATTGTAAAGTTCCTGCTATCTGAGCCTTTAGACTATACTCCATCTTCATAGCTTCCATAACAAGCACTACGTCACCTACTTCAACTTTATCTCCTAATTTCATTTTAATTGAAGTAATTTTTCCTGGCATAGGTGCCGTTATCTCTGGCGAGTTGCCCGTCACTGAAGATTTACCTCTGCGTGCCTTTTGAGATGTCGTTTCTACTGCAATCGTTTTTCCATTTATTGAGATCCAAAGCTGCGCACCGACTTTCTCTACGAAACCTTTTACTATCTTTTGGTTAACTTTGATTTCTAGAGACTTCACACATTCCTCCAATTTCCTTGCCATGGAGATGCTACTTGGTAATTTGCAAAAGTTGACCCCGCTTGCGCTGTTAAGCCAGAAAATTCTTGTTTTGCTCTTTCAACAAATTCTTTCTCGTCTTCCGTAAGCCCAGTTGCTTCTAGTGGCAGAGAAAAATACGTCCCAATAAACTGTGTCGTCATGGTGCCATCTCGAAATTCTTCGTGATTTAATATAGATTTCAAGTACGGGATATTCGTATGAAGCCCAAAAATAATAGTTTCATCTAATGTTTTAATCATTTTTTGTATTGCACGCGGGCGTGTTTCATCCCATACAATAATTTTTGCTATCATTGAGTCATAGTAAGAAGTTACTTCATCATTTTTTTCAAAACCTACTTCAAATCTTCTTCCTTGGCCTTCAGGGAAATAACAGGATCCAATAAGACCAGTAGAGGGTATGCCTCCTAAATACGGATTCTCTGCATAGATTCTACATTCAATTGAGTGACCGGTTGGTTTTAAGTCAGACTGTATCCAGCCTACTGACTGTGCTTGAGCACACATGAGTTGCGCCTTAACTAAATCAACACCCATAACCTCTTCTGTGACGGGGTGTTCGACTTGTAAACGAGTGTTCATTTCCATAAAATAATACTCACCGTCTTGAAAAATAAACTCTACAGTTCCCGCACCTTTATATTGTACTAACTCTGCTAGTTTAACGGCATCTCGCGCCATAGCCTCACGAGTTTTTTCTGAGAGTAATGCAGAAGTTGCTTCTTCAATAATTTTTTGGTGGCGTCTTTGTACAGAACATTCTCGATCATATAAATGAAAAACTTTGCCCGAAGCATCTCCAAAAATCTGAAATTCAATATGTTTTGCATGGTCCAAGTATTTTTCCAAAAAAACTTTTTCACTTTTAAAAGCTGATAGTCCTTCTCTTTTTGCAGATCTAAGTTGCTCTAGAAAATCTTTCTCCCCATTTGCTACCTTTAGCCCTCTACCTCCGCCACCTCCAGATGCCTTAATAATAACAGGATAGCCAATTTTTTTTGCTTCTTTCAGTAGCCTTTCTTCTGTCTGATCTTCTCCCTCATATCCAGGGACAACGGGAACGCCCGCCTGAACAGCGCACTTTCTTGCTTCAATTTTATCTCCCATAATACGTATGGAGGCTGGTGATGGACCTACGAATATGATTCCCGATTTTGCACATGCATCTGCAAAATCGGCGTTCTCACTTAAAAAACCAAAACCTGGGTGAATTGCATCGGCACCTGCACTCAAGGCTCCCTGCACTGTTCTTTCAATATGTAGATAACTTTCATTCACTGGAGCTGGTCCAATACATATTTTTTCGTCACACATTCGGTAAGCTTTTGATTGAATATCTGCTTCCGAATGAAGAAGCACAGTTTTGATTCCAAGCTCACTTGCGGCTCGGTGAATTCTGACAGCTACTTCTCCTCTGTTTGCAATTGCGAGGGTTTTGATTTTTTTCATTCTTTCACCCAATTTGCCTTCCGCTTTTCAAGAAAAGATTTAAGTCCTTCTTGACCTTCTTTACTCACACGAACCTCTGATATGAGATTGGTCGTAAAAGTCTTCCTTTGAGAAAAACTCATTGTTGGTAGCTTATTGAGTAGTTTTTTTGTTTTAATAATCGCATTTGGACCACACTTTAAAATTGCAGAAATCTTTTTTTGTGTATACTCGCTGCAATCTTGCGGTGAGCCTACAAATTGTACCAATCCAGATTGATAGGCTTTATGTGCATCAAAAATTTCTGCTGTTAGAAAAACCTCTCTCATAATTGAAGGATTCATTTTAAGAGAAACAAAGTGAGAAATGACCGCTGGCACTAATCCTAGCTTTGGCTCAGAAAAACAAAATTGTGAGCTATTTTCTGCTACCACAACATCTGATGCAGCAACTATTCCTAACCCTCCTGCAAAGACATTTCCATGAACACGCGTTACGACGGGAACTGGACAATCTAAAATAGATTGAAACATTGCGTGAAGCTTTAGAGAGTCTTGTTTGTTTTGTGCTTTTGTGAACTTCACCATAGATTGCATCCAATTTAAGTCAGCACCTGCACAAAAACTTTTTCCGTGGCCGTTTAGTAGAACAACTCTGTATTTTTTGGCTTCCTTTAAAAAAAGGTTTGTTATGCTTCCAATCATTTCTGGATTGAAGGCATTATGAACCTCAGGTCTATTCAGTGTTATATGCAAAACTTCTTTTTCACTTTTTATTTCCAGCATACTTTTCTTTCTTCAGGTGCCAAGCACTTGGAAATGTTTTTGAAGAACATTTCCAAGTGTTGGCACCTTCATCAATCATTAAAATCTAAAGACACCTTGAGAATGATCTCCCCATGGCTTATTAAAACTTGCAGCTATTCCCAGGGCTAGAACTCTACGAGTGTCAACTGGGTCAATGATTCCATCGTCCCATATTCGAGCTGATGAAAAATACGCAGAGCTTTCTTTATCGTATTTTATAAGTGTTGGACGCTTGAATTCTTCTTGCTCCGTCTGAGACATTTCTTTTCCTTGAGCATGAAGCTGATCTTTTTTGACAGTGAGAAGTACGTTGGCAGCTTGTTCTCCTCCCATTACCGAAATCCGAGCATTAGGCCACATCCACATCTGCCGAGGCTGGAACGCACGACCGCACATTCCATAATTACCAGCGCCATAGGACCCACCAATCACAACTGTAAATTTAGGCACCTGACAATTACTAACAGCCATAACCATCTTAGCGCCATCTTTAGCAATGCCGTTGTTTTCAAATCTTTTTCCTACCATAAATCCCGTGATGTTTTGTAAAAAGACGATTGGCGTATTTCTTTGATTACACAATTCAATAAAGTGCGCAGCCTTTAAGGAGCTTTCAGAAAATAAAACACCATTGTTAGCAACAATACCCACAGGATATCCCCAAATATGAGCAAACCCAGTAACTATTGTACTTCCATAGAGAGCTTTAAATTCGTGAAACTCACTGCCGTCTACTAAGCGAGCGATAACTTCTCTAACATCAAAAGGTTTACGTGTATCCTTTGGAATTAATCCATAGAGCTCTTCTGCAGGATAAAGTGGATCTCGCACATCACGAACAACAACGGGAATATTTTTCTTTTTATTTATTGAATAAATAATGTTTCTACATATTTCGAGCGCATGCTCATCATTCTCTGCAAAATGATCTGTGACCCCACTTTTTTCACAGTGAACTTGAGCTCCCCCCAAGCTTTCAGCGTCTACTTCTTCGCCGGTAGCAGCTTTTACAAGAGGAGGACCTCCTAAAAAGATGGTTCCATTACCTTTTACAATAACATTCTCATCACTCATGGCCGGAACATATGCTCCACCGGCAGTGCAGCTTCCCATTACAACGGCTATTTGTGGAATTTTCTGAGCAGACATTTGAGCTTGATTATAAAAAATTCTACCAAAGTGATCTCTATCCGGAAAAACCTCCGACTGCAGTGGAAGAAAGGCTCCACCACTGTCGACAAGATAAATACATGGTAGACCGTTCTCCATCGCAATCTCTTGAGCACGCAAATGTTTTTTGACGGTCATTGGAAAATAAGTTCCACCTTTAACTGTAGCATCATTTGCTACAATCACGCACTCTTGGCCGTGGATAACTCCTATACCCGTTACTACACCTGCACCAGGCGCTTCGTTATTGTACATTTCCCAAGCTGCTAAAGTTGAAAATTCCAAAAATGCAGAGCCTATGTCTACAAGTTTTTGAATACGCTCACGTGCAGTAAGTTTGTTGCGTGATTTATGTTTTTTGATGGCATCTTCGCCTCCGCCCTTTTTAATTAGATCAACCCGTGATTTAAATTCACGAGTAAGCGAATTAAGCCAATCTACATTTTCTTTAAAATCCGCACTTTTCGATGATACTTGCGTCTCTATGATGTCCATATTTACCCTTTAACCCAAAGGTACGCCGTACCTTTGGGTTAAGACTTGCGTCAATTAATTATTTAACTTCTTCCACTATGAATTGAGGACATTTTATATCAATTATATTTTACAATGTAATTACTAACGCATTGCTATACCAAAAGGTACGGCGTACCTTTTGGTATGAAAATTTCGACGCCTTTTGGGCTGGGCCAGATCACACATGTGGAGCCTGAAAAACAAATGAAACTCAGCGAGCTTTTTCAAGAAGCTCAATTTGAAGATTTCGAGTTTATTCTAAAAATTGGCGGAATTTATGTAGACGATCAACGCGTATTTGATGATCGTACACTTCACCCCAATGCACTCGTACGTATTCACAGAAAACCCAAAAGACACCCTATTCAAAATTTAAATTGGAAAAATTGTATTGTGGATAACAATGAGCATTTTGTGGTTGTTGATAAGCCTCATAGAGTCCCCGTACATGCTACTGTGGATAACGTGCGAGAAAATGTACTTTTTCAAATTTCTGAAACTATAGGCTGCCCACTTTATGTCACCCATCGACTCGACGTAGAAACAACTGGCGCTCTTGTCTTAGCAAAAACAAAAGTCTTCCAAAATGCATTTAATTTTTTACTACAAAATAAGCAAGTTACAAAAAAGTACAAAGCACTCACAACCAAAGAACCTCCTTTGGGGCTTATTCGTCATTATATCCAAAGCGGACAATTCACTCCTAAACTTGTAAGTGTTGATCCAATAGAAGGTTGGCAAATTTGTGAAATGGTTATTGAAACTGTAAAGCCCTTAATACTGCCAAATCAACAACCTGGATTTGAAAGCGAAATTCGGCTGATCACTGGACGCACGCACCAAATACGTGCACAGATGACAGGCCTTGTAGGACCTCTTTTTGGAGATAATCAATACGGTGATGATGAAAACAAAAACTACCCTCTTGGCCTTAGAGCTTTTGAATTAAAGTTTAAATGGCCTGCCCTACAAAAAGAATTTCACTACACACTCAACTAATCTCCTGCTACATTTTTTAGATGAGGAAAAGGCGCCTGCCGACTTTTTTTTTTACAGCGCAATAGACGCGCGGGGGATAAAAAAATCGGGAGGGGCCATAGAGGAAAAAGATGAGTTCCGACATGAAAATTGCACAAGCTTTGTTTTTCTTTTTGATCATTTGGGTATCGCAAGTTCTGACCAACGTTGAAAAACCAGTCCCTGTTGATGAGCATGTGCGATTGCAAAACGAGCTCACTACGTTTATTCAAAACTACGTACAACAAAACCTTCCAAACTCGCAAAATTTCAAAATGCACTCTATCTACACGCGCCCACCCCGCAAAGGCATAATTCGCGCTTACTTTAACTACTCTTTTAGCACCGATAACTCTGCAACAACACAGCTTCTCGGATATGCATTATTAAAGAAAATTAAAGCTGAGCCTGTTCAAGAATGGTCTCTTGAAAAGATCGAAATCGAGGGAGAGCAAATTACTTTTGACCAACCAGTGGTCATCACACCGGGGGATAGTGCTCAGGAAGCGCCTTAATGTCACAATTTAAATTCTTGCAGATAGACGAAGAAGGTTATCCTTTATCTCTTGGCCTTCGTCTTCAAGATAAAAACTTCGGCAAATCACTCTTAAAAGGAATTCGAAAATCAAAAGATAGAAATATTTTTCTATCTGAGTTCGAAAATGAAACTTATATCATAGAAAATTTTGATGAGCCTCTGATTGCTCAACATATCCACCTAAAAGAGAATCTGTTTTTTGTAGAATTTAATTATGAGCTCATAGAACCACTCAATCTAAGTACAATGACTGTGGACGAGTGGGATCGATTTCATGGCTTCAGTCAAAAAGATGTTCCATTTGTCTTCTCCAGAAAAGCACAAAGTGATTTTTTTAATTTAATTGAAGATTTTGATGACGATGGATTTCATTTCCAGGGCAAGTACTATGATATTTATCCTCTCTATTCTGATGCCATAGAAACCTCTCAAGCTCAATTTTGGCAAGGGCGCTATGAAACTCAACAAACAGGTTGGGATATGAATGGCCCTCACCCAGCTCTTGAATCTGTTACCTCTCAACTCAGAATCAATAAATGTCGCATTTTAAATCTTGGCTGTGGTACGGGACATGATGCTGAATTTCTAGCTAGCAAAGGTCATATTGTCACAGGGGTGGATTTTAGTACATCCGCAATTGAACAAGCACAAAATCGGTATGGAAATCGCGAGAATTTAAAATTTGTGCAAGCAGATGCTTTTAAGCTTCCAGAAAAATTCTTTAATTCTTTTGATTTAATATTTGAGCACACATTTTTCTGTGCCATACACCCAAAACAAAGAAATGAAATAGTTCGTATTTGGAAAAACTGCTTAGTTCCAAGTGGACATCTTCTTGGAATCTTTTTTACTCATCACCAAACTCATCAACCACCTTTTGGTGGCACAGAATGGGAGTATCGGGAAAGGTTCAAAAAACATTTCCAATTTTTATATTGGACGCGACTCAGAGGAACAAGCCCTCGCTCACTTGGTAGCGAACTCATCATTTATGCACAGAAGCTTTAGTTATTGCCTCGAAAAAAGAAAGGGCAAGATTGATCTCTCAATCTTGCCCGTAAATCGGTTGTGGCCGTTTTGAAACGACTACGCCTTTGGCTGTAAGCCGGATTCTGTTCCTTGATTCTGAACCGACAGAATCAATTTGATCATTATTCCTCTAGGATAAGAATTACTCCTTACCTCAAGCGAACTGACCCGAAAGCTTCGTACTGGCCGTACTTTGCTAAAATTTCTTTTAGCGGGCTTCCCTATTTGTTCTTGCTCCGCGCAGAGTTTGGCTGTTTTCACTCCAACGACTCCCCAGAAAACTCCCGTTCCCGTTTTCTGGATCAAAGCCTTGGACATTCTCTCTGTTCCACTGTTCCTCACAGCAAGCTGTGGAAGGGCGTTACCCTTTGCGCTGCCATCTGGAGTCCGGACTTTCCTCCAGGCATACTAAGCCGGCCTAGACTTTCGCCTGACCTCACTCCCATACACCCAGCAATAATCCACCTTAGGCTCAAACAAACTAGCTTATTTTAGATGAGGACTCAAGACTTCCGTCGACTCTACCGAAGGATAGTTATGGTTGATTACCACTACCCACGTAAATTAGCTTTAGCCACTATTCTACTCATAGGAATTGCCTATCTTTTTCACCAAATTGAAATATTTTTCCGCTAAATAAGCGCTATTTTTGAATCAAAGAATCTAAATACCTGAGATCCTTTTGTAAATTGGCAACATGAGCCTCATGCCTTGCCATGATTTCTAAGGAGCGTACAATAATATCGTTTAATTCTTGCATGGCAATCAAGGCATCCTTCTGTGAAAGTTCTGCGTTCTGTTTTAAGGCTTCTGATTTTCTATAAAGAGCCCAAAGTGCCCCCTTAGAAAACCTCACATTCATTTCTGCAAGACTTAACAAAAAACTGAGGTCACTACGCTTTTGAATGAGCTTTTGCGTGTCCCAAAACCTTATGCTTTTATAGTAAAAAAAATCTGAGCAGGTTTCTGCCTGCACACAAACAGAGCCAAACATCACTAATAATAACAACAACTTAGACTTCACAAGCTTCCTCGTCTTTGCAAAACGGAAGGTCTTAACAAAGTTTCAAACAGCTGGGCACAAAAAATTATACTTTTTGAAAAAATTTATGGATTCTAAGTATCTGCAGACTGCTTATAGTTTGCTCAAATCAATCGAAGTCATCATCAAAAACATCAACAAGTTTGGCTCCTGCTGTGGCAGATCCTAAAGCCAAGTTTGCAAGCTTATCTGCTCTTTTATTTTGCTCACGTGGAATATGCTCTAACTTCACTTTTTTAAAAGATTTCAAAAGACTGTATGCAGATCGATGAAGCTCCTTCAGATGCTCTGACTTCACCTTGTACTCACCTTTTAGCTGCTTCACCATAAATTCGCTATCCGTTCTCACCCAAACGTTTTCTACTTTTTCTTCTTTAGCTTTTTCTAAACCTCGTACGAGCGCTGTGTACTCAGCAACATTATTTGTAGTATCCTCAATACGCTCAGAGAGCGTTCCAACCTCTTCATCCTTAAGAGTTGCAAAAGAAACCCCAATAGACGAAGGGCCAGGATTACCGCGGCTTGCTCCATCTGTATAAATTTTAAGACTTTTGGGCCAAGACATTAGCATAAGTTAAAAGGAACTTGTTGATCAATCAACTGAATTTAACCGAAACTAAATGTATGAGTACAGGGCGCAATTTTTCTAGAATGAATATCCATGATCTTGGAGTTGAAATCTCTGTTTATAACGATAACAAAAACGACCATATTGCACTAATCGACAATATTTGCTTGGGAGGAATTCGTATTTCCTCTGAAACAAAATTTGAAAAAAACTCACAAATACTTCTCTCTCTCAACAAAACCAAAAGACAGCATGTTCATGGAAAGATCAAATGGACAGAATTCGACAATGAAATTAACCGTTATCGATATGGTCTTGAATTTGTAGTTGAGAATGGTGAAGAAAATAAAATTGTCACAGATTTTATGAATACCCTTCTTAACATGCTCACCAAAGAAAAAGTTGTCTCAAAAGCTCTTGATTTGTTTTGCTCAAGCTTGGCAAAAGGGACTACTGACAACAAACAATTCAACTTTCTGAATCAGGTCAAAAAAATCTTAAAACGGTAATATTTTTTAAAATAAAGGATTGCAACTACAGGGCCAGTTCTGGCAATTTAGTCCCTTCATGACAACTTTATTACAGCTTCAAAACGCATATAAATCTTTTGGTAAAAAAAATCTTTTCCAGGGTGCAAGCTTTGCTGTGAATTCAGATGAGCATATTGGAGTGATTGGCCCCAATGGCGCTGGAAAAACAACTCTTTTTAAAATTCTCACAGATCAAGAAGATTTAGATTCTGGCGAGGTCATTAAGGCAAAGTCCCTTCGGCTTGGCTATCTTGCTCAGTATGATAATTGGAAAGAAGGACAAACCGTTGAAGATTATCTCTCTCAAAGTGAAATCTCTCTTCCACTTTGGAAGCTGCAAAGCCTTGGAGTTTCTCTGGGTGTCAGCCTAGATATGTTTACACGCCCAATTGAAGATTTAAGCGGTGGATACCGCATGCGTTGCAAACTTCTGTATCTCATCGGGCAAGAACCTAACCTCATGTTGCTAGATGAACCGACAAACTATTTAGATTTAGAAACAACCCTTGTATTGGAAAAATTTCTTCAGTCTTACGAAGGCGCCTTTTTGCTAATCTCACATGATCGAGAGTTTTTAAGACGCACGACAGATCATATTGTAGAAGTCGAATCCGGAGAAATCACAAAATATAACGGAAACATTGACGACTACTTTGATCAAAAAACTCTATTACGCACTCAATTAGAGGCACAAGCTTCATCTCAGCAAAAAAAGCGTGAACAGGTCTTAGAATTTGTTTCAAGGTTTGGCGCAAAAGCCTCTAAAGCCAAGCAAGCTCAATCTCGCTTAAAGTCTTTAGATAGAATGGAAAAGATTGAACTTAAAGATTTACCTGTTGAAGCCTCTATCAAAATCCCACCCCCAAGTCATTCTGGTAAAGTGATATTACAAACTCAAAATTCACATTTTGGTTACGGAGATAAAATCATTCTCAAGAATGTGAATTACATTCTTAATAATGGAGATCATATCGCCGTAGTTGGCCTAAATGGAGCTGGAAAATCTACGTTTTTAAAAACCATGGCAGGCGTGATTCCTCCCGTAAAAGGCTCTGTTGAATTAGGCTACCAAGCAAGCATTGGTTATTACGCACAACATGTAGCAGAAAATCTAGATCCCACAAAAACCGTTATCGAAGAAATTCAAACGAAAGCACACCCAAGTATTATTCCGCAAGATGCCTTGAATATGGCCGGCTCACTTTTATTTTCTGGTGACGATGTTAAAAAGAAAATTTCAATGCTCTCTGGAGGAGAAAAGTCTCGAGTTGCTCTAGGGCAAATTTTACTTCAAAAAGCACCCTGCTTAATTTTAGACGAACCCACTAACCATTTAGACTTTCAAACAGTGGAAGCTATGACACAAGCCCTGGTAAACTATAAAGGTACCGTAGTTGTTGTCAGCCACGATCGTAGCTTTATAAAGCGTGTAGGCACCAAAATCCTAGAGGTTAATAATGGAGAGGTACATTTGTATCCTGGTACCTACGAAGAATACGTTTGGAGTTTAGAGCAAGGCATTTTATCTGAGAGACCCTCTAAACCTCCAGAATCAAAAAGTAAAAAACCTGCACCTTCTATTCCAGAAAAAATAGATTCCCGCCAAGATAAAAAAAGACTGGAATCTGAATTAAGGCAGACTGAAAAATCCATTTTGACCTTAGAAAAGAAAATTGAAAAACTTCATACTCTTTTAGAAGAGCTCAATACCAAAATTACTCAAAGCAACGGTAAGGAACTTCAAGACCTGGTTACTCAGTTTTCAAAATCTCAGCAAGAACATGATGCACTCGAAACAGAGTGGCTACAACTTTGTGAAAAAAAAGATCAATTACAAACTACTCTTCAAAATATCTAAACTAATAAAACCATCTAGACTCTATATTTTCGTAATACTGAGTAAAATCAATCCGAGCGTCTCCAGCGTGAAGAATTGAGTAATTGGTATACTTTCCTTTAAATCCTTGTGGATGTGGAAATGATCTGTGGGTACCACCCATATTCTCAAATAGTCCTTTAATATTTTTTGAAATTTCAAAGATAATTTTATTTTTGTGTGAAATAGAATAATAAATCATACCGTTATTATGGGAGCGTACGAGAATTCTATACTTTACTCCCTTTTGGAGAGGTGGACTTAGCATTTCGCAATCCACATAGGCCTGGCCATTTGAACCCGTGTCCGGCCTCCAAAGCTCTACGGTAATCCGGTCACCACCTGTATTTGCAGCACAACCATACGCTCCAATAATAATTCCAACGCCTTCAAATCGAGTCGCTAATATATCTTGCTGATCGTAATGAATATAATTCCGAAGCATAATAGCAGAATGACCAGTATCCACCCCGAGCCCATCCCATGTTGTAAAGTCAAAACTCAGCTGATGATAGTTTGTACTTCCAGGTTTGATAAGAGTTGGTATGTTGATACCTTGTTCAAAAAAATAATCTCTATAAGTTTCTCCGCCACAGTAAAAATTTTGAATCAGACATCGCCGCCCCAAAACGCGTCCATTCTCAAGGTATGGTAGATTATTTGTTGTTGCAAATTCATAAATGTAACCCACAAATCCATCTCGAACATATCCGCGCGCTAAGTGAGTAAGCACTTCTTGTTCAAACGTTGTGTAAAAGTAGGTTAGCTCACCTGTGAAAATATTTGTATAAGTTAAGCGATAAAGAGGTTTCGAACCCGGAACCCATTTCGAAAGAATATGTTCTGTTGTTGTTAAAAATGGGATGGTATTTGTTTGAGAAGTTTTATCTAAATACCCTGCTATACCAATTTTTTCTGGGGTTGGAAGATCATCGTATCCATTCTCCATAAAAAGATCGATCTCATCCCAACTTGTAGAGTAAAAATAATCTTCCGTTTGAGCATCATACACATACATTAAAGGTGCAAGAACTGGCTTTTCATTTAATGCAAGCCCTGCAAATGCCATTCTACTTAAAACGAATAATACAAAAAAAAGATAATTGATTTTCCCCAAGAAATCCCCCACACAAGAATTATGCTTGAGCAGAGGATAATTCGTATACAACGACTTGCCAAAAGTTAAAGCCTTGCAAGTTTTTCGCAGACATTGAAAGTTTCAATATGAAAGAAGTCTCAAAAGCGGGAGCTTACAGAGTAGCTTGATGAATTGTTAGTAGGTGTAGTCTGACAGAATACACGATCTTTGACACAAAAGATCAACTTCTTCGAATTTAAATCCATTTTTCAAAATAGAGTTTACGACCCCACTTGTATTATTAGAAATTGCCCTTGCGTCCACACCATCGGCCTCAAGTTTTTCGGGGCTAATAGAAAGAGTATAATCATTATTACGAAACTCTTTATCAAAAAAACTGGCAGCTAGATCATATGTTCTAGAAAAAATGTTTCGGTCATTAAATTTATGAATCAATTTGTTTAGATCATATTCCAGGGCTAAAATTCGGTCGATCTGTGCCAAACTCATGGAATCATAATTAGCGATCTCCACGTGAAGATCATAGATGGTGCCTCTAAAGTTTTCTACATCAGAGAAAATCCAGGCAATCATATATGTACGTGAAATCTCACCACTTAAATAGCGTTCAAACATTGTAACTTCGTGCTTAGGTTCACCAGAATTTGGAGAACTTTCTGTCTTGATACGTGAAAATTTAACGGGAGCACATGAAGCCGAAGCTATTACAACAATCACAAACAATATCCAATAGCGCACAACTACTCCCAGAATGAAACCAAGCTTTGAACTTTTTTTAGAAAAGACAATTCAACTCAATCTACTTTGATTTAGACAATAACATTTATTGTTATTACAAATTTAGTGCCAAGAAAGATGCCGACAAGGTACGGAAGACTTACCAAAAAATACAAACGCTGACCCAGAAGTCAGCGTTCATTTGAAATTATTTTGACCATTTCACAAGGTTACTGAACCCATTTTATTTCTGTTGGCTCTCCAAAAACGGATATGACGTCTGATGAATCAAATAAAAATGGAAGATCTTTTTTTGCTTTGTTAATTTCTCTTAATTTCCAAAGACAAGTATTTTCATTTGCAAACTCAGCTTTGTAAGTTCTATTTTTATGTATATTAAAATTAATAGAGTCTGAAATGATTAGCACCAATGTAGATTTATTCCATATTCCACTACACTCTGCTCGAGCAGATTTATTCTGATTGTCGTCAAAAATATAAGTGTAAGTAAAATATACTTCCGACAAGCGACGCCCACAGCAGACAGTATCCTGAATAGAAAATGTACGGCTAAAACTAAGTTTTTCAGCAAAAGCAATGATTGAAAAAAAGCTGATAAAAGCAAATAAAAATAATTTCATAAACTACCTCTGGTAATTCAATATACTGCCTCAACATTAAACACAATAGGCAGATTCTATTGCTGAATAAACTCCTATCTTATAAAGCTCAAGTTTGAATATATATGCGCTAGCCAGATGACTTGTACCAAAAATACCTGATCAACATACAAGCGCTTTGCAAAATAAAAAAACCAGAACATAGCCGGAGGCTATGTGAGGATTTTCTTTACTTTTAACAACGCGGAGTTAAAGGAAAGATGAAGTGGTAGGCCCTCAAGGACTTGAACCTTGGATCCTTCGGTTATGAGCCGAATGCTTTAACCAACTAAGCTAAGGGCCCCCATAGAGCTAAGATAATCATAAATGGGGGTGTTTGGCAAACTTTTGAAGAAAGTTATTGTGGCCCGACAGGCTCTCTTAGTGGAACAACAACATCGAGCTTACAAGTATTGAGTGCATCTCGAACAAAGACATCTACTTCCACAATTCTTTCTGCTGAATCATTGTAGGTGACTCTTGCTCTCAATCGAAATGAGTTGTCTTCCATTGCATGCAGAGGCTCAACGTTAAGTACGTCGTGGCCTGGATATGCGGTTAAAACAATCGACACCATGCTGTTTGAAAGCTTACGAATACACTGCTGCGATATCTTGAGATTACCTTCGTCCGCAAATGCTGAAAATGATATTACTGTAACAGTAACAAGGGTTACCAACTTGAACATGAATTACCTCCAAAAGCTCTTTATACAACATTACACAAGATATAGAAACCCTACCGTGAAAATACGATAGGATTGTCCAATCTGGAAACAGTCCTGTTAGTCTATAAAAGCTTTGAGCTTTTTAGAACGTGATGGATGACGTAATTTTCGGAGAGCCTTTGCTTCTATCTGACGAATTCTCTCTCTTGTTACGTTAAAGTCCTGACCAACTTCTTCCAACGTATGGTCCGATTCTTCACCAATTCCAAATCTCATACGGAGTACTTTTTCTTCTCTTGGAGTCAATGTCGCAAGGACTCTTCGAGTTTGTTCCGCAAGATTCAAATTAATGATAGCTTCAGAAGGATTAATCACTTTTTTGTCTTCAATAAAATCACCCAAGTGCGAATCTTCTTCTTCACCCACCGGTGTCTCAAGAGAGATTGGTTCTTTAGCGATTTTTAAAACTTTACGTGCCTTCTCAACTGGCATCTCCATCTTGATTGCTATTTCTTCTGGTGTCGGCTCGCGACCCAATTCCTGAATCAAGTATCTAGATGTTCTTACAAGTTTATTAATTGTCTCAATCATGTGCACAGGAATACGAATTGTTCTAGCTTGGTCTGCAATAGCACGCGTTATAGCCTGGCGAATCCACCAAGTTGCATAAGTGGAAAACTTATAACCTCTACGATATTCAAACTTATCAACGGCTTTCATCAAACCAATGTTACCTTCTTGAATTAAATCCAAGAACTGCAAACCACGGTTGGTATATTTTTTTGCGATAGAAACAACTAATCTCAAGTTTGCCTCAACAAGCTCAGATTTTGCCTTATCCGCTTCTCTCTCACCTTTCCAGATTTCTGTGTAAGTGTCCTGAAGCCATTTCTGCGTCATCTCTGTATCATTGAGCATTCTCTCTAAACGCTTTTGTGCGTCTGATGCAGACATGTAGTAGTTTCTAAAGTTATCGTAAGAAAGACCTGTATCACGAATCATTTTATCAAGCTCTTGGTTTGATTTTTGAATCAACTGATATCTTGCAATAAGCTCGTTTACGTCTTTTGAGAAAGTTCTGTGTGTTGCAGTTTTAACTCTTCGTTTTAGTTCTGCAACTCTTCCTGTGATATTTTTAAATTTGATTACGATTCTATTGATAATTTTTCTGTTGAAGCTAACTTCTTCAAAGTTCGTCATCAACTTATCTACTTGCGCCGAAAGCTCTTCTCTCAGCTTCTTGTACTCAGCATCTGGTAGAGCATCTGATCTCATAGATTCAAAGTAAGCTTTTTTAACTTTCTTTTCATATTTTCTAACTTCATCAATCAAAGTATGAATCTTATCGATATATTCTTTTTCATCGTATTGTGTTTCTTCGTCTTCAAGACCGCGGAAAATAGATTTTACTTTAATACGACCCTTATCAAGGTATTCACCTAGTTGAATAAGCTCGTATGTTCCAAGTGGAGAGAGCAAAATCGCACGAACGATTTTTCTTTCCCCTTCTTCAATACGTCTTGCAATTTCAACTTCACCTTCACGAGTTAAGAGAGAAACCGAACCCATTTTTCTTAAGTACAATCGAACTGGGTCGTTACCTTTAACGTCGCCAGTCTCTTCAACTTCCTCTTCTTCCTCTTCTTTATCAGAATCCAAAGAAAACTCGTTCTCATCATCTTCTTTGTCTTTTATACTCGCTCCGTCTACAACTTTTACACTATGAGTCTCCATTGCCTTCATGAAAATATCTAAGGCTTCAACACTCAAAATTTCTGGTGGTAAGAGTTCGTTAACTTCTTCAAAGGTGATGAATTCACGTTGCTTTGAAAGTGCCACAAATCTCTGAATTTCTTCAGTAATTAGAGCTTTTTGCTCTTCGATTGTTAGCACAACAAGTGCCTTGTTTTCTTCTTTTACGTTATCGTTTTTTGCCATAAATTCGAATACTCCACTTCGCTAAACGTTCAGTTTTTAAGGCTTTTTAATGCTTGTCTACTCTTGATTATATTCATGAACTGTTCCAACTTTTCTGGGGTCTGATCGTGTTTTAATTGTTTTAAGGCATTTTGTGCCTGTTTGTCCACGAAACGTTCCCTAACCCTTTGTAAACAGTCGTTTTTTAGTTTTTCGACATCGGCTCCAAGGAACTTCTTTTCGTCCAAATGCCATAAAATGTAGGATGAGTCCTCAACGACCGAACACAAAGTGCTAGACAGAGTAGCAAAATTTGACCTGTCTTGTCTATAATCGTGGACCATCTTTTTAAAAACTAAATCTAATCCAGAAGTATCTAGCCTATCTCCTAACCCGTCCTTAATAAACTCCTCCAAAAATTCTTCCCGATGTAGTGCTAAATTGACAAGGAAAACATCTTCTTTTGGCGGATTCTGAATGCGAATTTTTGGCATCACAATTGCCTCAGATTCATCATTCACTTCTATGACATTATTTTCTGCGGAATCAGTTACTTCCTTCTGAAATTTGGGCTGAACTTTAATGTTTTTGAGAGTCTTGTAGACCCAATCTGATCCAACATTCATTCTCATTGCCAAATCTTGGATGTACAAATCCTTTAATGCGGGGTTTACAACACTCAAAAGATACTCCCCAGCCTGGTTCATGGTTGCAATTTTTTGAGTAGGAGTGTCTCTGTAGTCTTTAAAAATACGATCTAAAATTACAAAAAACAGATCTTGTGCGTGAGATAATTTTTCTTTGAGTTTTTCTGCTCCGAATTTTTTAACATACTCATCAGGATCTTTAGCATCACTCAGAATAATAGATTTAGGCAATAACCCTTGTGCTAGCAGAATAGGTAAACTTCTCTCTTGAGCCTGCATTCCCGCACTGTCCATATCAAATAACACGATTACATTTTGTGTATATCTCTTTAGAAGTTTCGCGTGGTCCTCTGTGAACGCAGTCCCTAAGGTGGCGACCACATTTTTAAATCCATATTGGTACAACATCACCAGATCCATATAGCCCTCAACTACAATCGCACAATCCTCAGTGCGAATGTACTTAGCCGTTTCATTGAGGCCATACAGAATACGACCCTTATGAAAAATTGGAGATTCTGGTGAGTTTAAGTATTTAGGTTGGTTTTCCTCTGTTAATGAGCGTCCTCCAAATCCAACAACTTCACCTTTTGGGGATAAAATTGGAAACATCAGACGATCTCTAAAAATATCAAAGTAGCCATTATTTTTTTGCTTTATAAGCCCTAACTGTGCGGCAAAACTCATTGGAGCTTTGATGGATTGCAGATAATCGGAAAATGTAGACCACTCCGATGGTGCATACCCAAGTTTAAAAGCTTCTACAGTTTCTTTGGAAAGTCCGCGTTTTTCTATGTACTGCCAAACATGGCTATCTGAGTCTAGCTCGAGCAAACTGTCTTTAAAAAATCGAGCCGCATGGAGAGCCAACTTATAATAGCTTTTCTGTTGCTCTTCCTTTTCAGGAGATTTTTTGTAAAATTCATTTTTTGGAAGAGGAATGGAAGCTCGTTTTGCTAAGTATTCAATAGCCTCCACAAAACTCATTCCATTGTAATCCATTAAGAAGTTAATTGCATTCCCACCCTTTTTACATCCAAAACAAAAATAAGCCTGCTTGGTTGGACTCACAGAAAAACTTGGCGTCTTTTCTCTGTGGTCTGGAAATGGGCACAACCCCATCAGATTGCTTCCAGCATTCTTAAAAGTTGTGTACTGAGATATGATGTCTACGACATCATTAGCATCCCTGACCTTGTCTATAAAGTCTGGCGAAAATCTCAAAACATGACCCCTTAAATGAAATATTTAAACGGAAAATTTAATTCGTATTTAGAGTGCGGCGAGCTTATCTTTGATGATCTGACTTAGAAGTTTATTATCGGCTCTGCCTTGGGCTTTTTCTTGTGCCTCTTTCATCACTTTGCCCATATCTTTCATGCTGGTGGCTCCAACTGAAGCCACAGCAGCTTCGATGATTGATTTTAATTCGGCTTCAGACATTTGGGCTGGCAGATACTCTTTCAGAATACCTAGCTCACCTTCTTCTTTGGTAGCAAGATCTACCCTTGAAGCAGCTTTATACTGCTCAATAGAGTCTGTTCTTTGCTTAACCATTTTTTGGATAACAGAAATCACTTCTGAATCCGCAATAGGAGTTGGTCGAATTTCAATTTCACGATTTTTAATTGCTGCATTTAAAAAACGAAGCACCTCAAGGCGCTCAGCTTTTTTTTCTTTCATTGCAGTTTTAATATCTTCTAAAATTTTCTCTCGAATTCCCATATTGTCCTAACCTAGCAATGAAATTACATTCCCATTTTCATTTCGTCGTTATTGAAACGCTTTGGTCCGCCGCCTTTTTTCTTCTTTGCAAGTCTCTTACGAGCAGCAATAGATTTCTTTTTTAGACGAACGCTTGGCTTTTCAAAATGCTCTTTCTTTTTAACGTCAGAAAGAATACCAGCTTTTTCACATTGCTTTTTGAATCTCTTCAAAAGAACTTCAAAGCTTTCACCTTCACGTGATCTTACCTGTGCCACAAAAATCACCTTCCCTTCGAGAACTATATGTAGTAGCAAACCGTAATGGATACAAAATTTGGGGCGCCCGGTCAACCCCTAACCCAAGAGTCATGAGGCTATGAAGCAGGAAGAAATCCAAAGATTAACAGATGAATACTGGATGCAAAGGGCATTGGAGATGGCTCAAAGGGGCGCACATATAGGGGAAATTCCTGTGGGAGCGGTTATAATAAGAGCTCGCACAGAGCCTCAGGAACTAACTCAGAGTGCCGAACTGATTACGGAAGCTCATAACGAAAAAGAACTTCAAATCGACCCCACTGCACATGCTGAAGTTCTTGCAATCCAAAGAGCTACAAAATATCTCCAAAACTGGCGACTTACGGGCTGTACGCTCTATGTAACCCTTGAGCCCTGCATAATGTGCCTAGGGGCTATCATTGCAGCAAGATTTGACAGAGTCGTTATTGGAGCACGAGATCTTAAGGCTGGGGCAATCATATCAACTTACAAGTTTCTAGAAACAACACATTTTAATCATTACCCCAAAATACAAATGGATATTCTTCAAGAACCTTGTTCAGAAATTTTAAAAAACTTTTTTCAAAACCTTAGGCAAAATAAAAAAACCTGAATTGCAAGAAGCTGGCATGTCTTAGTAAGACTCTTCTATAGCTTTTTAAAGTCTAAGCAACAAGCTTTGGAAATTTTCTATCTGGAAAAAACTCCGTGAGCTTCTTTAAGACTTTATCACGAGAGACTGGCTTCAGAACGTAGCCATTTACATTGAGTTCTTTTGCTTTTAAAACATATTCTTTTTCTGAAACAGCCGTTACAAGGGTAAAAGGAGTTGTAGCAAAGTTTGTAGAACCTCTAACTTTTTCAAGTAACTGAATTCCGTCCATATCTGGCATCATCACATCAGAGAAAATTGCTAGTAAGGTATGATTTGGGTCCCACTTCTCAATTTTTTCCCAAGCATCTTTTCCACTTACAGCTTCCACCACTTGAAATCCTAGTTTTTTAATTAAATGCACAAGAATATTTCTGTTTGGCGCAGAATCTTCAACAACTAGTACGAATTCTTGATTTGCTTGAGACATGAAACTCTCCCTTTATTCAGCTATCTTATCGGACTTTTTCAATCTATATTAAGAGTCCGTTTATTAATTTTTAAGCCTCTCACTAAGCGGCTAAATCTTCTATGTCAGTATTAGGTCTAGCTTTGTACATATCATCCGCGAGCACTTTATTTTTTGGAATCACAACCATAAATATGGCGCCACCACTTGGATTTGGCTTTACGATTATGTCGCCGCCGTGAATCTTCATAATTTTAAGAGAAATCGGCAACCCCAAACCCGTTCCCTTATGGTGAGTCTTTATATTTTGTAGAGTTTCAAATTCATTAAAAATCTTTTGTTCTGCCCCTGCAGGAATACCTGGACCTTGGTCAATGATACTTACATAAACAAATTCAATATCACTTTCTAACTGTAATGTTACTTTTGTATTAGCATTTGTGAACTTAATGGCATTGCTGAGAATATTTGAGAACACCTGGCGAATCCTTAACTCATCTACGTAGCATAAGTTGTCATTTGTTTTCTTATCAATACAAATCTCAACACCTTTTTCTTTGGCCATATTTTCAAATTGAGTCTTAGTTGTCTCTAGAACAGCCTGTGGATCTTGCTGAGAAATAAAAACATCTAATTTTCCGGCCTGTATCTTAGAGAAATCGAGAATATCATTCACAATTGCCAACAAATACTTACCTTGATCGTAAATGGTATGAATAAATTCTTTCATTTGCTCTGGAGTATCATATAAGTTTAACTCTAAAACCTCAGACGTTGCGACCATTGCAGAAAGAGGTGTACGCAATTCATGAGAGGTTAGTGCGATAAATTTATCTTTCATTTTATCAAGATCTTTGAGCTCTTTGTTCTGTGTGAGAATTTCATCGTAAGCTTTTTCGATTTCTTCTTGTTTATTAGTAATTTCTCTTCTGAGTTTCAATTGATAGGTTATATCTTTAAACGCCAAAAGTATGTACTCATTACCCTCATCACTTAAAATTTTACGAATCGATATTTCTGCATAAACAACCTGACCATTAAGTCTTTTCATTGCTATTTCGTGAAAGAAACTATCATTTGATATGTGCGCTTGAGAAAAATCAATGATATTGGGTCGTTTTAAGTCTGAATATAAATCAGAAATTTTAAATTCAGGCGTTGAATCTCCCTCTAACAACTGTACCCCTAAAGTTTCAATTCCAGTGGGGTTGATTTTTGTGCAGACTAATGTTTTGGCATCAAAGATGGCCAATCCAACAAATGTCTTATCAAAGATTTTTTTAAAAATACCGTTCATTAATCAGCTCCAATAATTTCTAAAAATCTTTCTGCATCCTCTAAAACCTCGTGGACCTTAAGGGCAATCTCTTTAACAGCCACCCCTTGTATTGACAGTCTAGCAGTTAAACTCTCTGGGGCTTTAACCTTAACTCCATACCCACTATCTCCAAATCCAAAAAAGTGCATGAGCATATTTGAAAAGATAATGATATCCACAAATTGATTCATCTCTGACGACAAAGTTTTTCTCATATCAATATCAACAACATGGTGATAGCGGATTGCACTTTGCAAGTGCATTGGCAAATTCCACTTCTGCGCTAGCATATGACCTACAATAGAATGTTTTACGCATTCCAATTGATCCTCTGCTTGGTCATATGTAATCTTGGTCTCCCGAGCGAATTTACTAATTTGCCCTACATACTCTGCGTCTATCTTAATAAGAGCAACTTTTCCCATGTCATGAACAAGACCTGCAGTAAATAAGTCGTGAGGAGCTTTATGCTGAAGATGTTTTCCAACTACTTGAGCTGTCATTGCCACACCAATGGAATGCTGCCAAAACTTCTTGATATCAAAACCTGGATCTGCCTGAGTTTTTAAACTTTTAAAAACGGACGTTGAAAGAACTAGCTGGTAAACTTCATCAAACCCAAGTAGAGCAATTGCTCTTTCAAGAGATTTAACTCCACCCGGAATTGCGTAGTATGCAGAGTTAATGAGCTTTAAAACTTTTGTTGTTATCGCCTGGTCATTCTCCATGACTTTTACTATTTCTTTCGTGGAAGACATTGGATCATTGATGAGTTTTGTGATTTCTCCAACAATTGCAGGAAGCGTAGGTAGTTCAACTAGCTTTTGAAGAACATAATCATATGTTATTTTTTTTTGTTTTAAAACTTCTGCCGCACTCAAATGATTCTCTCCAGGCTTCTAAGCACCTGAAGTCTTTTCGGTTTTTTTAAGTCTGATTTTTATCTAAATATTTGATCTAGCCTCTAGTCTAGGATGAGGCCGATGAGTAACTCTTTAGTCCTGCCTTCCAAAGAAAGCGAGCTACAAATGTGAAGAGAACTGAAATACCAATACAGTACCCTAAAACTTCCAGCAAACTTTCTCCAAATAAAATTCTCGTAGGAAAAGAACAAAGTGCAATGAACGGTAATATAAACATCAGCGAGTACCTTAACCATCCCTTGTAAATGGTATCAGGCCTCTCCGCAAATCTTTCAAGCGTCCAAAACGCCATCTCTAGCCCGCGCCCAGAGTGAGTCCAAAAAACAGGAGTAATTGTTATGATTCGAATGAGTAAATGAATGTAGGAACCATTTAATATGAGCAAGTAAAACAATAATATTTGCCACCACTCAAAATCTATAGTGGACGTTGTAAGAAAATAAATTGATATCACTACTGCAATAATTAAATTTACAAATGAATTCAAAGCAAATTCCCTTAAACACAAAAAGAATAAATCAGAAACCGGACGCAATAAGTAATAGTCCAAGTCTCCTTTATTAATATAAACAGGAATCATCCATGCGCCATTACTAAAAAAAGTCATTTGTAAGGCGTCTACTATGAGATGCGCACTCACAAAAATCATCACCTGCTCTTCTGTCCATCCACCCAACAAACTTGTGTGCGCAAATATCACCTTAAAGAACATGATATTAACAACATAGAAGATACAGTCCATGAGTATACGAAACGTAAAATCAAATCGAAATTGTAACGAATTCGAAAGCGAAAACTTTAGAAAATGCGAGTATAACTTAAGATATTTGGTCATATACCAACACCCGTATATCGCCTAAAGCCTCGATTTAAAATAAAATAGCTAAGGGCTGCTATAGGTAAAACCCAAATACTCGTAACAATCACTCCCTTAAAAATTTCAGAAAAATTTGCCTGCCCCAAGAAAATTCTCATTGGCATCGAAAATAAATATGGAAATGGTGTATAGGACAAGACCGACTGCCACGTATCTGGAAACATGGCGAGCGGAATCATACCCCCGCCAAAAAACATTGTTACAAATCGAAGCATGACTCCTAAGCTCCAAACTGAATCAAACCAAAAGGCTAAAATTTCTAAGCAAAAACACATATAAAAATACAAAAGAAAAGAAACTCCGCAAAATGCAACAGTGACAACAAAGTTTTCTAACGTTAGGTAATCTCTGATTGGAATAAAAAATGAGAGGAAAGCCAGTCCAACTATCATTTGTAAAATTCCCATCGTCGAAAACGCAGCTCTTTCAATCATTTTAGTTGCAGAGTACGACACGGGGTAAATGATGTATTTATTAATTCCACCTTCATATATTTCCCGAGAAATTCCAAAGTCATCACTGGATTTTACAAGCCGCACGATAAAGGGAACAACAGCATAATAAATTAAAATTTGTTCAAACGACATTCCACTTATAGATGTAACACCCTCGCTTTCAAAGATAGAGCTCCACAAATAGTATGCAATTCCTATCTCTGTACATACCACCACACCAAATTGAAGCCAAAAATCAATTCGGTACGAAAGCACACGCTTACATTCCATAATAAAGATTTCAAAAAACCATTTCATTTATCTATTTCTTTTCATCAGATTTTCAATAACATCGGCTATATCTTCTTCTTCCACTTTTACGTCAGATACTTCTAGTGTCTTAAAAATTTCATTAAGAGCGGCTGTTACCTCATTTGCATCTACTTTAAACTTAAGCAAATCACCATCGCGTTGTATAATTTCTGAGTGCTTTAATAGTAATTTATTAGGGTCAATCTCTGCGTTCATTCCCAAAGTTACATTGATGAGTTTATGCGTATGATGCTTTTTTGCAATTGTATCTAAATCTCCATCGTAGACAAACTTACCATCTTTAATAATCACAAGGCGCTTAGCAAGTTGTTTGATATCTTCCATATAGTGAGAAGTTAAGATCATTATCGGTTTATGCTTTTCTCTATAATCTAGAATAAAATCTCTAACTGCTTTTTGCGCAGTCATATCCAAACCAATTGTTGGTTCATCAAGAAAAACGACCTTGGGTTGATGCAAAAGAGCTGCAATCAGCTCCATTTTCATCCTCTCCCCCAAAGAAAGCCTACGAATTTGTATATTCATCACACGAGAAACATCTAAAGCATCTACTAGGTGAGCAAGATTTTTTTTGTACACATCTTCTGGTATTTCATAGATTTCTTTAAGAAGCATAAAACAATCTTCAGCAGGTAAATCCCACCACAACTGTGCTTTTTGTCCCATGATTAATGAAATCTGTTTTCTAAAAGCATATTTTCTTTCAAAAGGTGTATAGCCCATCACCTTTACATCACCAGATGTTGGGTGAATAATTCCAGATAGAATTTTGACGAGAGTTGTTTTTCCTGCCCCGTTTGCACCCACAAGACCAACAATTTCTCCTGGCTCAATTTGTAAGTTCACGTGGTCTAAAGCCACTTTATCAATCCACTCTCTCTTAAAAAGAGCCTGTAGTGTTCCCTTAAGGCCTGGATTTTTTTTATAGACTCGGTATGTTTTGGTGAGTTGAGAAACTTTGATCATTTTGGCAAAACTACTGTGCATAGATGCGCTTTGTCAAAGATTTATGGCGCTTTTTTATTGGGCTTTCTTTAATTTTTCGATACATTACAGTTTAAGTTTTTTTAAACTACTCTATGATAGGAGAAAAAAATGTCAGAATCTCTAGTCCATAGATACTTGCTACCCATTTTGATTTTTATGTTTGCAGTGGCCTGCTTAGCTGAGCCCACTCCAATTCCTTACGTTGATTTGAATCGATACCAAGGTGATTGGTATGAAATTGCAAGAATTCCCGCATCCTTTCAAAAAGAATGTTTTTCTGGGACTATGGCGCAGTATGAGTTAGCAAATGATGGGACAGTGAATGTTACAAATTCTTGTGACCGAAAAGGTGGTTTTAGAAAAATTGCCCGAGGTCAGGCTAGAGTTATCAGCACAGATATAAATTCAAAGCTTGAGGTGACCTTTGTGAGCTTCTTAGGGAAATGGGTTTATCTGTTTGGAGGAGACTATTGGATTTTGTATTTAGATGACAACTATCAACATGTAATAGTTGGCCACCCCAAAAGAACCTATGGATGGATCCTTTCTAGATCCTCCGTCATTGACAAACAAACCCTGCAGCACTTAGAAACTCGCCTCCGACAGCAAGGCTACAATACATGTCAATTTCTTACTACACGCCAAACAGATGGAGCAGATAACGAGTATAAACTCTGCGAAGTTGTTAGAGATTGAATTCCATTTTTTTTGATGCTAAATCCTTGAATTCGATACGGATAGGTGGCCGAGTGGCTGAAGGCGCACGCCTGGAACGCGTGTATACGTGAAAGCGTATCGTGAGTTCGAATCTCACCCTATCCGCCATTCGTAAACACCCGCCTCTAACAGGCTCAACCTCAAATCTATTTCTTTCGATCTGAGTTCAAAAAAACCTCAGAAAAAGATTATGTATCTTATTTCGGCATTCTGTGTTCTAATAAGGACTCAATCGTCAACTCTCGCAATTCATCAGATACTCTTTTGTCTTTCGTGATTGGCCCCAAAGCTTTCATAGGAGGCAAATATGGGAAAAAAATTATACGTAGGAAACTTATCCTACACAGTAGATTCAAATCAATTATCAGATCTTTTTAGCCAGGTTGGATCAGTAGATTCAGCTAACGTTATTACGGATCGTGAAACTGGAAGATCAAAAGGTTTCGGATTTGTTGAAATGTCAGAAGATTCAGCTGCATTAGCTGTTATCGAAAAATTTAACGGTTCTGACCTAGAAGGTAGATCACTTAAAATTTCTGAAGCAAAGCCACAAGAATCAAGAAGCGGCGGAAGCAACAGACATGGTGGTGGTTTCGGATCACGCCGTTACTAATTTAGTAACTTTCTAGTATTCTTTATTACAAAAACTGACCGTAACCGGTCAGTTTTTGTTTTTCTAGCCCTCAAATTAAAAAAATATACCAGGAGATTTTCTATGAAGTCGCAAATTATCTCTTTCAACTGCACTCTAAAAGATCGCATGGGAAAAATTATCAGCACAACCTTTCACAGAGATGTTGTCACAAAAATCCAATCCTCAGATATTCCTCTCCACAGCTTAGCAACAGAACTCCAAGACCTTAAAAAAGGCGAAAAAAGAACCATCCACTTAGCGGCAGCTGAGGCCTACGGTCTCTATGATCCTGCAAAAATTATTTTATTTCCAAGAAATAAACTTAACAAAGACATTCGTGTGGGAGATACCGTCGCTGTCGTAACAAAAAACAATCATGTTTATTCTTATAAGGTCCTTCAACTTCACCACCACTGGGTGAATTTAGATGGGAACCACCCTCTTGCAGGGCAAGATTTAACTTTTGAAATTGAGGGACTGGATTCACGAACCGCTTCTATTGATGATTTAGCAGAAGATATGAATCCATTTATGTCTCTAGTTTTTCACTAAAGGTATATCACAAAATAATTTGTTTCCAGCATTGGCACCAATTTATCTTGATAAACTCACAATCCTACTTAGAGCGATTACACTCTGGTGGCTTTGGAATATGGCATTCACATGGATTACAAGATGACCAAGCAGTTTGAGCTGATGCGAATAAAAGCATAAACAGTAAATAAAACTTCATAAACCCCCCAAAGGTTATATTATTTGTCTAATTGAATCCTAAGATAAAAATAATAACTTTGCTGTTGATTTATATCATGTGCATTAGTTTAAAATATCAACATGGATTTTTTTGAAATTTCATCTGATGATTGCATCCTACTTAAGGCCTTTAAAGAATCCGAGTCTCTTCGCGAAGCTGCGAAATTGCTTAATACAGACCCTGCCGGGGTAGCTCGCAAAGCACAGCAAATTTCTAATAAATATGGATTCTTGGCAAAAGTTAAAAATAGGTGGCAACTAACACCAAAAGGCTTAGACCTCGTTGCTTGGACAGAATCGTGCATACTCAGTCAGAAAAAAATTTTATCGGGGTGTACTCAAATTAGAATAGCCAGCACGATGTGGTTTGCAGAAGAGTATTTAATTCCTAACTTCAAACTTATTGAATCTACTTTTGGAAATCTCAAAAAATTTTCAATGTTAGTTATGAATACAAGCTTTGAAGCCACTCTCATACAAGGAGATGCAGACTATGCTTTTGCATGTCACGCTCCAGAAACCCCTGAAATTGCACATAAGAAAATAGCAC
>CAUJDY010000126.1 GCA_963169805.1 Bdellovibrionota bacterium
AGAAAGCGCAGCTGATGGATCAGAGATTGCTGCGGAAACCGGCAAGCTAGAAAATGGAGATATTGCTCAATCACAAAACTCTACGGATTCTGCATTAGATTCTGAAGAAGAAATAGAAGGCCAGGCGCAGAAAGAAGCTCAAGCTCAGCAAGACACGCCTCCTCCAGAAGTTCAAGAAGAGCCTGCTTTTGCAGATGAACAACCACTTGAGCAAGATTTAGTTCAGGAGAACCAGCCGGAGATTACAGAGCCACCACAGCCAGTTGTTGAAGAGGAGACACTACAGTCTACCGCTGAGCCTGTGCAAAATGAACTTCCAGAAGATATTCAAAATACAGGTTCTGTTACGATTACAGCTCTCGATTATAAGGCCAATGAAAACGGAGGCACTGTTGTCATTCAAGCGGATGGACCTATCGAGTACGGAACTCAAGAAATTTCAGATCAAAATCAATTTGTTGTTGAGATGACAAATGTGATTCTTCCCAAAAAATTTCAAAGGCCATATAACACAAAAGAATTTTCGGGCCCTGTTGGTCTGATTAGCGCTGTACAAGCAAACGGAAGTTCAACTGCTAAAGTTGTGATTCAATTAAAACGTCCAACTTCTGTATCCGTTGTTCAAGAGGGAAATTCTATTTTACTAGTTCCTGGGGCAGTTGTTGCTGAAGCGACCCCTGCGCCTGAAGTTCAAGAAGAGGCAGTAGCACAGGAAGAGCCGGCTGTCGATGAGTCTGCTAATCAGCAACCACTTGCTACAAAGACCCTTGATGAGTTTCTAATGGGAGATACTCAGTATTTTGGAAGAAAAATTTCTGTAGAAGTATCTGATGGTGAACTTAAAGACGTCATTAATTTTATTTCAGAAGAATCTGGAGTGAATTTAATCCTATCAGACGAGGTAAAAGGAAAAATTTCTGTTAAGCTCAGACAAATTCCATGGGATCAAGCATTGGTTTTGGTCATGCAAACTAAGCAGCTTGGTTATATTCGTCAGGGCAATGTATTAAGAATTGCGCCATTAACAGCAATTCGCAGTGAAACAGATGCGGCTAGACAGCTAATAGAATCCCAAAAATTACTTGAGCCACTCAGAGTAAAAATATTTCCAATCAGTTATTCTAAAGCAAAAGATTTAGAGCCTCAGGCGACAGGTTTCTTATCAACACGTGGGTCGGCTAAGGCAGATGAAAGAACAAACTCACTAGTTATTAAAGATATTGCTGAGAATATTGTGAAAATAGAAAAGTTAATTAAAAATCTTGATACACAGACACCTCAGGTATTCATCGAAGGTCGTATAGTTGAGACCAGATCTTCATTGATTCGAAAAATCGGGATCAATTGGAGATCTGCAACTGGTTCAACAGGAACTATTGTGTATGGGCTTGCAAGTGATTCTGTAACGAGAGCCGGAAGTATAGGTCTTGAAGCAAGATTAGATCTTTTAGAAACAGAAGAGCAAGTCAAGGTGTTGTCGGCTCCAAGAATTGTAACGCTTAATAATCAGGTTGCTACAATCGAGCAGGTTTCACAATTTCCAATTTATAACGAGACAATTGATGAAAACGGGCAGGTTTCTAGAACTGTCGATTTTAAGCCAATTAAGCTTAACTTGAATGTGACTCCGCAGATTACGGCAGAGGGTGGAGTTATCCTCAAAACGGAACTACTAAGAGAGTTTGCAGGTCCTATTGATCAGTTTGCAGGAGATACGGGAGCTCGTTCTATAAATTCTCGCGCTGCGAAGACAACAATATTAGTGGATAACGGGCAAACAGCCGTTCTGGGTGGAATTTATCAGAGTGATAACACAAGAAGTAATTCTGGGTTACCAATCTTGAGGAAAATCCCTATCTTAGGTTGGTTGTTCGGACAAGATAACGATACTCAGGAAAAAAATGAGTTATTAATATTTTTAACGCCAAGAATCTTAAACAAAGACAAGGCATTCCAAGTATCTGAAGGTATCGACGAATCTTCAAACCTATGATACGTCATGCTCCATGGATTTATTTTCTCATGGAGTATCAGATAATTTAACTCCTCTTGCAGAAAAGCTAAGACCGCAGAAAATACAAGATTTTCTAGGTCAGACGCTAATTTTGCAGAAGAACTCGTGGCTTGTTTCGGCAATTCAGAAAGATCAATGTCCAAGTATGATTTTCTGGGGACCTCCGGGATGTGGAAAAACTACGCTTGCACGAATTATTTCAAAAAATACTCAGAAAGAATTTGTTCAAGTGAGTGCAATAACTACGGGGGCGAAGGATCTTAAAGAAATATGCGAAGATGCACAGAATCGTAGGAGAATGTATCAAAAGGGAACTATACTTTTTGTAGATGAGATACACCGCTTAAATAAAGCTCAACAAGATGTCTTTCTTCCTTATTTGGAAAGTGGAGACATTGTTTTGATTGGTGCCACAACAGAGAATCCAAGTTTTGAGGTTAATTCTGCCTTACTAAGTAGGGCGCGCGTAGTTGTTTTTGAAAAACATTCTGAAGATGTACAAATGCAACTTTTAGAGAGAGCTATTTCTGCTGAAAATATACAAATTGATTCAGATGCCAAAAGGTATTTGATAGAAATTTCTGACGGAGATGCAAGAAGGCTTTTGAATCGCATAGAAGAGCTTATAAAAATTTTAGCAACCAATCCAAATATCCAACCGACAAGAGAGTTTCTAAAAGAAAATTTAGGTGCACTGAGTTTATACCACGATAAAAAGGGAGATTCTCACTATGATACTATTTCAGCGTTTATTAAAAGTATCCGGGGTTCTGATCCTGATGCAGGGTTATACTATTTAGCACGGTTGTTAGAGTCAGGTGAAGATCCTAAGTTTATAGCTCGACGTTTGGTTATTCTAGCCTCTGAAGATATAGGAAATGCTGAGCCTCGAGCTCTAGAGCTCGCTATTTCTGGATTTAAATCAGTAGAAGTAATTGGTCTGCCTGAATGTGCCATTAATCTTGCCCAAGTTGTGGTTTTTCTAGCTTGTAGCCCAAAATCAAATGCCTCTTACATGGGGCTTAAGAAAGCTCAGGCTGAAGTTCGGCAATCAGGAAATTTATTAATTCCAAAGGATGTTAGAAATGCTCCAACAGAATTAATGAAAAGTCTTGGGTACTCGCAGAACTATAATTACGCTCATGATGGTGCGAAGGGCTGGTTGCCTCAGCAGTTTTTGCCAGAAGAAATCAAGAACAAGAAGTTCTACGAATCCAAGGGAACTGGTTTTGAAAAAAAGATGTTAGATTATCTAGCTTGGCTGAAAGATCAGAAGATCTAGTTTATTCTTGATAAATATAAATACACAAATGTTGCACTTAAAACGGCCAGCAGGACCTTAGCTACTTTTTGGATGTTCATTAGAGAGGTGCCTTTTGAGCTACGACACAGACACAGTCCTCATTTCCATAGGCTTGATAATGATGTTTGGTGTTTGATGGAATTTCAATTCTGTCTCCAGATCTGAGTAGGAGTTGATTTCCGGAGACATTTACAAGAAGTTCACCGGCAACGACCATTCGAACCTCATCAAAAGGATGGCGATGCTCTTTAATTCCAGCACGTGCTGGTAAAACCTCTTCTTGCGATTCTAGGCCTTCAGCAAAGAAGATCATTTTAACTTGTTCTTTTGTAGGCAATAAAGCTGCCTGCCATCTACTTACTATCATACGCTTACACTTTTGGTTTATCTTCGAGTTGCTCGTCTTTCAGAAAACCTCACATAGTTATAACTATACTCCGGTTTCTTCAATCCTCGCGCCTCAAAGATAAACACAAAATTGCTGCGCTAGGACTACTGATGCTTATAGCATGGTTCCGTCTTTTGACTCAACTGTTGTTATATCGTTACTGCGATTCGTATCATTTAATGACAAATGTCAAAAGTGTCTTGAAGTGATCTATCTTCCCTTAAAAAGTGTCTAATTTCCTGACCGATCTGTAGACTAGATTTTTGATTTTACTGTATTTTTTTTTAAGTTCGATTTTCAAGCATACGAAGAGTCCTATAGGAAACATTACTTCATCCTTGAAAAGGTATTTATGATAGAAATGAACAAGAAAAAAGAAATCATCGCTACATATGTCGCTCAAGCTCAAGGATTAGAGATGAAGCAAGACACAAACAGTTTCGAGATTACACAAAGAGTAGATCGTAAAGGTATTCGATTTTACTTTGAACAACTCGAAGACGTCTTAGTTCGAGACGATACAAGTGATAAGCCTTTCTTACAGATCAACTTTGTGAATGGCGATAAAATCTTGGTAACGGATGAATTGATTGGATTTAAACCCATCCCAATGCAGGGGTTTGATGTGACAAAGCTTCCCAAGGTCGTAACTACCTCAGATCTAGTGAGTGTTTTTGAAGCTGCGGAAGAAGCTCAAACGGCAGGCAGACCAGACGAAGTTCAAGTCTTAAAGCAAGTATTCAACTGCATACTCTTAGGGGGTGAGCAGGTCGGATTTGACTTAAAGAATGAAAAAGCTTGGTTTACTCAGCTAATGTCCAAGTCTGCAAGCGCCTAGACTCTCTTTTTGTGTATCCTTTTTTCATCATAAGGCTTTATGCCATGTTCCAGAATCAACTAGGGTTGACTAAATTATCATTTTAAGACAATTTAGCGCTTCACCAATTTGGGGGTGTAGCTCAGTTGGGAGAGCGCCAGCTTTGCAAGCTGGATGTCGCAGGTTCGATCCCTGTCACCTCCACCAAATTTTCCTAACATATAAAGTTTCATTTTTCTTATTTTATAATTATTTTTAAAATCTAGTGGCTTAGAAGCTTTGTAACCGTTTTAGTGTCCATAACATTTCGCGCCACCTAGATTTAGTATTGATAAAACAGATCTTATCTGTACACAGTTAAGTAAACAGGGGGTGTTTATGAAAAATTACTTTAGTCTTTACCTAGTGATATTATCTTTTGGATTTAATGCATTGGCATTGGAGTATACAATACAAGAAGGCCAGTCTATCTCTGGTCTTCAGCCGCAAGACCGAGTAACTTGTGTGCAATAAAATGGAAACTCGTCAAGTGACTGTGAGATTCGTGCTGTCAGTCTTTTGGAAATAAACGTGCTTGCGCAAGGAAAAATTATAGCTTCATCAGATTATAATGGTATTGGTAGTGAGATAACTAGTTTGATGAATCGTAATATTTGTCGAGGAAACAACTACTGTCGTTTAGTAAAAGGCAAGGCAACAAAGCTGTTTATTAATGGTGCAAACGTAATTTCAAGTAGTTCTTATGGATGGGCTGTTGCGGATATTCATTCTGATTTGGTGGGCAATGGTTACTGCCATAATTATTCCTCTAAATAAACTCTAGAATAGTATTTCTCAGATTTTTTTGAGTAAGGCCTATGGAATGAATAGGTCTATAATAGATCTGTAAAATGTTTCTTTCTAGTCAGGTCGGTAGGTTTTATGCACGGTATCTATGGACTTATGGTCAAGGGCATCTCATTGTGCTACCGTCATTTGAATGAATTTTATTAGTATTAGCTTTTTGCTATTTTATATTTTGGTTCTTATTGCCAAATTTACGATTGGCAGAAATAGCTCTTCTCGTCCATATATCTTTTTTCTAACGGGTATGAGCTTGCTATTCTATGGGTGGCACATCCCTGAGCATCTAGGTATTTTAATTTTCGCAGCTATTATGAACTTCTACTGCGGTCTTAGAATTGGCAACACATCTTTTCCGGAAGAAAGAAAAAAGTATTTAAAAATTTCGGTTATTGGTAGTTTAGGCATTCTTTTTATCTTTAAATATACAAATTTTTTCGTGGATACATTTAAAGTGCAGTCTATCCTGAGGCACATGGGGTTTGCTCAAAGTGGCCCAATACTGGATATTATTTTGCCAATGGGTATTAGTTTTTTCACATTTCAAATGATGAGTTACACAATCGATATCTATCGTCGCGAACTTAAGCCAATAGCTCGTTTTTCTCATTTCCTGTTTTACGTAAGCTTTTTTCCCCATTTAGTTGCAGGTCCTATTGTTCGAGCAAAAGAGTTTCTTTATCAGGTGGGTAGATCTCGATCCTTTAGTATAAAGGTTTTTTCCCATGGCTCTTATCTCATAATCAAAGGTCTGTTTCTAAAAATGGTTATTGCAGACAACATTGGCTATGTTGTGAATCAAAAATGGTCAGCAGCTGCTAGTGTAGATGCATCTTCACTGGGTGCGATCATTATTGCACTCTTGTTTTCATTTCAAATTTACTGTGATTTTGATGGCTACTCCACAATAGCTAGAGGAATTTCTTATCAGCTAGGTTTTAGGCTTCCAATCAATTTTCTATCGCCCTACATAGCAGGAAGCTTTCAAGATTTTTGGCGTCGCTGGCACATTTCTCTCTCGAGTTGGCTGAGAGATTATCTCTATATTCCCTTGGGCGGTAACAAAGGTTCGGCAAAGCGCACAGGTATTAACCTTTTATTGGTTATGCTTCTCGGTGGTCTTTGGCATGGAGCTGCTTTCACTTTTATAGTTTGGGGAGCAATTCATGGTACAGCTTTATTGATTGAAAGATACTTTCAACTTAATAAGCGTGCCGAGGCTCATCCATTGACCAAATTCTTTTATTATATTGCAGTTCAATTTGTTGTTCTCATTGCTTGGGTTTATTTTCGCTCTCCAAATTTAACAGTTGCAAAAAATATTATAAAAAACTTCTTTTCGTTTAATTTAAATGCTTTGCCAGAGGGGATACTTCTTCCTTTGGTTTTAATTATTCCGCCAGTGTTGATGCATTTAAAAGCGTATTTGCAAGAAAAGAAAATTCTTTCTCAGGAGCCGTTAGCTGTTTATTGTGTATATGCAGTGATCATGATTTTTTTAATTTTTACTTGTTACGGGAGATCATTTGATTTCATTTATCTTCAATTCTAAAAACAAGTACTACACCTGTTGCCTAGCAACTCTCTTGTTGGCAGGTATTTTACTTTATGTTGGAAGAGAGCTCCCAACCGCATTTAAGTCTATTCCTAATCTAAAAGAGCAGATATTCTCAGATGAATATTATTTGCAGTACAATGATGTGAGTATCGATGACTATGTGTTATTCCATGGGCTTCAGAACACTATTCCGCATCTGAAAGCAGCAGAAACAATTCTGTTGGGTAGTTCCCGTTTAGGCTATGCAATTCAGAATAATGTCATAAGAGGAAAGGAACATGAGCCTTATGTCTTGGCCTTTGGGCATGAAGAAATGGATATTTTTCCTTCAAAAATCATTAGTAGATTTGACCTAAGGCCAAAGCTATTTGTTATTAACATAGATGAGTTTTTTGAAAATAAGATGAGTAAGTTTGCTTCAAAGGTTGCTAAGGAGGGGTATTTTCCAGCGTTAAGATCCATTTTTGAATACAATGTATCAACACTGGCGCAAAATCAGCTTCATAAGTATTTGCCTTATTTTTCTCCATTCTTTACGAAACGAGAAGAATCTCTTTTAGTTCGATCACGAAGGAATGGTTCATGGAATTTTTTGAAAGAGCCAATTCATGAACAAGATATCCGTCTCCCTCCAGAATTGAGTCCTACAGCGGAGCAAATTGCCTACGGAAGATCTGTTGTCCAAAGACTAAAAGATTATCAGGGGAGTGATGTTGTATTTATCTTAATTCCAAACCCAAATACATCTATGAAGTGGGCTGTAGAGTACGCTGATGCGTTGGGGGTAACATTTTGGGGCTACCCTTTTGAAGGTGTTAAACTGAGGGATTTAAGTCATATCACTGAGCAAGAGGGGCAGAAGTATACCGAGTTTTTAATGGAGAAGCTTAAAGATTACTACAAAGATAAAATGTAGACGTAAAATGAGTTATTATTCGACCGTTGATAACAGAGTTCACATAAACTAGTATTTTAGGATGTCTAAAAAAATTCTTATTATACAAGGTCATCCAGATCATCAAAGTTACAATCACGCACTTCATGCTGCTTATAAACAAGGGGCTCTAGAATCCGGAGCAAGTATTCGAGAAATTTTTGTTGGAGACTTAGAATTTAATCCCAACTTAAAGTTTGGCTACCGTGCTCGTACTGATTTAGAACCTTGTTTGGTAAAGGCTCAGGAAGATATCAAATGGTGTGATCATATTGTTCTCTTCTATCCGGTTTGGTGGGGGGCGATGCCTGCAATTTTGAAGGGTTTTTTTGATCGAGTTTTTTTGCCGGGGTTTGCCTTTAAAAAAAGAGAGGGCTCCGTTTGGTGGGACAAGTATTTGGTTGGAAGAAGTGCTCGAGTTATTTCAACAATGGATCAACCAATTTGGTTTTATTGGTTGGTCAATGGTGCGCCAACAGATAAAGTCATAAGACGGCTAACGTTTAGTTTTTGCGGTATCTCTCCTACGAAAATTACTAATATAGGTCCAATTCGACTCTCAACAGATCAATTTCGTAATAAATGGATGAGTCGTGTTTATAATATGGGACGGGCTCAAAAATAATAAAATAAAAGGTCTAGAGATGGATAAAGCAAATACAATAAGCATTGAACGATTTTTTAGGAATACTCCACAGGAGATTTTTTCAGCCTTCCAGAACCCTAAAAATCTAGCTCAATGGTGGGGGCCAAAAGACTTCACAAATACATTTGAAGTTTTTCAATTTGAGGTCGGAGGAAGATGGGTGTATGTCATGCATGGACCAAATGGTAAAAACTATCCAAATGAGAGTACATTTCGTGAAATATCATCTCATAAAATCATCATTGAGCATGTTGTTTTACCTAAATATACGCTAACGATAACCTTCACTCCACAGGAGCGAGGTACGTTGATCGAATGGAATCAAGAGTTCGAAAATCAAACTTTTGCGAAAAATATGAGAGATTTTTTAAAGACTGCAAATGAGCAAAACCTCGATCGTTTGCAGTCTGTTCTTGATATGAATAGAAATTAATCCCACACTTTAATATACGAAAATCCTAAATAAGGATGTTCATAATCAAGCTGTTTAGTCTTATTTTTACCACGTACGTACTGAACTTTGACATCTGCTCGAGAATTCTCTGTTTCAAAGAAATTATATGCAAATCCAATATGTCTTTCCTTAACTTCATCAGTCTCAAGCTGTTCAGAAAAAGGATCGTCATAACCAAAGTAGCTTCTTTTACCGACGTACGCGGTCCATCTGTCATTGATCTCTCTAGAGTAGAGTAGGCTGTATCCTCGTTCTAGAAAACCGCGAGATCCGTTATAATAACTTGCAGTGATACTATCTACATCTGTTAGCGCAAATTCTCCCCGCAGTGTGGTTGCAGAGTTTCCATTATGATCAGCTCGTGCAACAGAGAAGTTCACGCGGTCGTTTTCTAGAGCAACCATAGCTTGTGTAGAGTTTAAATTAACTATTTTTTTATGAGATCGAAATTCTTCTTCTGATAAATGAATCACGCTTGCAAGATAGCTTGAAGGGTCTAAAAACGGATTTCGTGATTTAAAGATCGTAATCTGTGTTGTGAGCCTTCCAAGACCTTCAATATCTCTCACATGTCCCATTTGAATCATGCCTGTCGATGCACTTCCGCCAACTCTCTCATTAAGATCTGGTATAATTTCATTTGTTACTGATTCTGAACCGGAGTGGCTATTCACTCGGTCTTTACCAACTACAAAATAAGTGACGGAACCATCACCGTTTTCGTACACAAAATCAGCCGTAACTTTTTGTATAGAAGACTCAAGTTGAACTTGCTTAAATCTTTCATCAAGTAAATCTAATTTTTGAGTTCGAGCTGCAGCTAAGCCTGCATCCAATTGTGAAAGAGCTTGCTGAAGTAAGTTTTGTCGAATAGCGTTTTGCTGAGCAACTGGGAGCTGGTTAAATCCAGGAGTCGTTGCAAGAGCTGTATTAATTGCATTTTGGATCTGAGTTGTACGTGCAGCTCTAATTTCAGCGAGTGCTGCATCTAGGTTGGTTTCTAGCTTTTCAAAAACTTTATCTTCAATAAGGTAGGGAACAGAAGAGAGATAGACTCTAAATCTTAGAGCATAGTCTCCGGGTTCGCTTCGGTCCTTAAAGAAATCAGAAAAATGATTTTCTGTAGGGGTGTATTCAAAAAATATTCTTGAGGAATTGAGCTGAGCATCTTCTTGATCATAGTAGGTATCAAGATCAATTCCCCATAGGAGTTTTGATAGAGATTCCTTTTGAAGTTGCTCTTCATAGGAATAAACATTTGCGTGTGAAATAGATGTAATTAATAAAAGAATGCTAAAGAGTTTAGTCATATTTGCCCCTCGGTTTTAGGTGTTTTAAGAAATTCACATGAAATTTGAAATAGGAATCTTTTCAAAATTC
>CAUJDY010000127.1 GCA_963169805.1 Bdellovibrionota bacterium
TGGGCCTGTTTGACCAAATATTGCATTGTCTGCCGCGATAGTTAGATCACATACCATATGAAGAACATGTCCTCCGCCAACACAATAACCTGCAACCATCGCAATAACAGGTTTAGGGCAAGTCCGAATTTGTCTTTGAAAATCTAAAACGTTGAGTCTGTTAAATCCAGATACAGGATCACTGTATCCTTTATCGCCACGTATTCTTTGGTCGCCACCAGAGCAAAAGGCCTTTTCGCCTTCACCAGTTAAAATAATCACTCCCACATTTTTGTCAAAGCGAGCGTCATCTAAAGCATCCATCATTTGATCTACAGTTTGTGGTCTAAATGCATTTCTCACTTCAGGTCTATTAATAGTGATTTTAGCTATACCTTGGAATTTTTCGTATTTAATATCTGAATAGTCTTTTGATTTAATCCAGTCGAACATGGTCACCTCGTCTGTTAGTTGAGTGAATTTACAGTTTTTTAAGCCACGCCTGAATCTGCCTGTGTGTTTCAGCAGGAGATTCTATATGTAGAGCGTGACCTACATTTTCCAGAATTCTTATATCAAGATTTGGGCTTTTATCAATCAATGGGGCCCACATTTTTGAATATTTTAAGTCCAATTGACCTACTAAAATGAGGCTTGGAAGTGGTATTTCGAGGGGGGGTTGAAGTGAATTTAGGGCAGGGCTTGCTTCTAATAAGATCTGAGCTAGCGTTTGAGATTGATACGAACCCCTTAATTCCAGTATTTTTAAATAGTTAGGATGACTTCTTAAACTTTTAAATAGATCTTGAGAGTACCACTCTTCAAGAAACACTTTAACTTCTAAAGATACTATTTTTTGAGCCCAATGACGGTCCTGGTGGATACGCTCTGCAGGATCTTGCACAAATCCCGTAGATTCTAAGATCACACCGGAAAGCCTCACTTTCTTTCTTTCGATTACTTTTTGAAGAATGCGACCACCAAGAGAATAACCCCAAACCACTGGGTTTTGATGGGATGCTAAGTAGATTTCAAAATCTTCAGCCAAAGAATCTAAGTCATAGGTTTTGAGCGTGCTTTTATTATTTCCATGCCCTGGCAGTTCGTAGGTGTGAGTGACGTATCCGTCAAAATTGGGTGTAGAGTGATTATGGTGGAACGATTCAAAATCAATTCGGCTTCCTAAGAAGCCGTGCACACACACAAGAGGTTTCATAAGCTTAAATACTTTTGCGTGAGGGATCGGTGGGCTTTTACATTTTCTGCTGAATCTGAGGAAAGCTCCATTAAGCAGTGGCCATTAAAACTTAAGGCTTCTTTCAAGTCAGCTACAGTTTCTAGCTTAAAATATTTAAGTCCAAAAAAAGAAGCCGCATCTTTGAACTTTAAGCTATGTGGAGTTTTAAAATATTTTTCAAATGTACTTTCTTGAATTTTAGAAATAGGAAGAAATGAAAAAATACCCCCACCCTGATTGTTAACTACAAGAATTTTAAAAGGATTTGTCAGGGGCTGCACCATTGCCAATGAATTTAAATCATAAAGAAGTGTGAGATCTCCCACAAAAGCCAATGTCTGGATTTGTGTCGACTGTGCTATACCAACTGCCGTTGCAATATTTCCGTCTATTCCACTTGCACCTCGGTTGCTATAAATCCGGACGTTGCCGGTTCTTCCAAAACGTTCCAGGTCACGAATTGGCATACTAGAGCCTATAAACAAGTTACAATCTTTTGTGTGGTTTAGAACATGGTAGGGCAAAGACATTTCGGATAGATTTTGAAACTCAGATTCTATAAGTTTATCAACTTTCTGTACCTCTGTTTGAAATACTTCTAACAAGAGAGAAGAATGAATGACTTGGGGAGCATTTTCTAGAAACTGCTGGTAAGTTATATTCAATAAAATTTTCTGTTTATTTAAAAAATCTCTATTTTCAACTTCTGGATAAATCCGAATATATTGAGCGTTTGATTTTTCAATCCAGTGATTAAGTCTCTTGGAAGTTAAGCTAGATCCAAAATGTAATATGAGATCTGCTTCTGGCTGCAATTTATCAAATATTAAATCGTAGTGAGGAATACTTAAATGATGAACTTGAAAACGAAAGGTATTTTGAACGTCCCAGAGAATTGGCATCTTAAGTTTTTCAGCAATTTTTAAAATCACGTTTTGTTCTGGATGCGATAAAAAACCACCTGCGCAAATGATACCTCGTAATGATTGGATATTTACGGAATGAGAAAATAGCGTCCAAGGTTGAGATTGTTCTTTCCACTTAAGTAGGCTTTCACTAAGAGTGATATTTTCATTCTGGTCAATCGGCGAGAGCGGCTCTTGAAAATGCCAGTTCATATGGATTGGTTTCTTCATAGTTTTACATTTGTGTATAGCGAATCCAACCCGAGATAGGAGTGATTCTAAAACCGTTTTAGAACTACTTTCAGGTATTTCAATTTGTTCGCAGACAAAGTCTTTAAAAATTGCAGACTGTGCAATAGCTTGGTTTGCCCCATTATTGATAAGTTCAAATGGTCGATCCGCAGTAAGAGTAATCAGTGGTACGCTACTTTGGTGAGCCTCAACGAGCGCAGGAAGAAGATTCGCAACGGCACTACCAGAGGTCGTAATAATAGCAACAGGCAATTGGGTGGCTTTTGAATGACCGAGAGCTAAGAACCCCAGCCCACGTTCATCAAAATGAGTCTCAATGTGTATAAGTGGGTGTTGGCTTGCGGCTAATACAAGGGGCGAGGATCGTGAACCAGGAGCTACAAAAAACGTGCGCACCCCCTGCCTCACAATCTCTTCAATCACAAAATGTGTACACGCTTCATTCCAGGTTTTCATTGTAGTTACTTTAATAAGTCCATGTAGGGTTTTATTTTTAAATCCAACTCATCCCATTCTTGGTTGGGATTTGAATCAGAGACTACCCCAACGCCAGAATAGAGTTCAAGAGTATTTGAACTTTGTGAAGCTAAAGAGGCTTTTTTTGCTAAGATATAGCAGGACCGAATAGCCACTGTTATTTCTGATCCGTCAGAGTCAAAATAGCCTATGGGGGCTGAGTAAAATCCTCTTTGAAATTTTTCATATCTCTGTAGAGTTTGCAGGGCCAGTTCTTGAGGGTGACCGCAAATAGCAGCCGTAGGGCTTAATCTGGCAACTAAAGAGGGGAGTTGTTGTGGATCATAAGAAAACTGAGCCGTAATATCTGTCTTAAGATGACAAAGATTTTTGGATTCATAGAGGTATGGATTTGTCTTTGTAATTGAAGAGGAGCATAGAAGATCTAATTTTCGTAGGATATCTTGAACAACCCAATCATGTTCCTTCAAATCTTTTTGAGAATTGAGAAGTTCTTCACTTTTTTCTTTTGCACGGGTGCCCGCTACAGCTTCTGTTTCTAAAAGGTCGTTCTGAACTTTAAGAAGACGCTCAGGGGAACTGCCTAGAAAGGATTCTTCCTTAGACTTTTGAATCAAAAAATTGTAGTGATTTGGCTTTCTGACTTTTAAAAAAAAAGCATATGAATCAAGAGGGTCTGAAAGCTCAATTGTGCAGCGTCTTGCCGGAACGTATTTGTTTAAAACATCCCATGTGACATTCTGAAACATATAGAGCCAATCATGAAATGCAGGTTCGGTCTGGAGCTTTAAAAAAAGTGGAAAAGTTGATGTCATTTGATTTTTGAAGTGGATTTGAGTCAAAGAAGAGACCCATCTGAGTTTGACAGTATCATTTGATTTTACAATTTGAATCTGTGGACAAAGAGTTTCTGGGAGAGAAAATGTCTTTTCAGGAAGATATGGATTCCAATTATACTCTTTTAAATAAAATTTAAAAAAATCATTTGGCGCATAAGATGATATGCCTAGGCCATAAAAAATCTCTCCAGATCTTGTTTCAAAAATAATTTTTGGAAATAGCTCAATTTGTTGAAATTGATCTGCGAGGTTGTTGTCTGCAATTTGGACTTCTACATAGCCGTCTTGTATTTTTGGCTCACTCTTAAAGAAAAAGAGCTTTTGTAGAAGTTCCTGAACCATACGAATTATACTGCCTTTGTGGCTTTATAAATAGTCGCTATTCCAAATGTGAGTGGGTGTTGCTCCACAGTTTTAAAACCAGCTTTTAGGAGTAGATTTGCAAAGTTGTCGCCATAAGGAAAGTCTTCAACTGTTTCATTCAAATATTTATAAGCACTGGCATCTCCTGAGATGACAGATCCAACTTTTGGAAGGACGTTTCTAAAGTAAAAGAGATAAGGCTTTTTAATCCAGTCTTGCTTTGGGAGTGAAAATTCAAGAATTAAACAAACGCCACCCGGTTTGAGTACTCTGTAGTGTTCTGAAAGTGCTTTTAAAACATCGGGAACATTACGTATTCCAAAGCTCATTGTTGAAACATCAAACTCATCTTTTTTGAAGGGAAGCTCACATGCGTCTCCAACCTTAAGAGAAACTCTGGTGTCTAAATTCTTGTCAGATATTTTTTTTCGACCAACTGCAAGCATATTTTCAGACATGTCAACGCCAACGGCCGTATTTATTTTATTTGTCACTTCAAGTAGATGAAGAATCTGATCTGCAGTTCCAGTTGCAACATCTAATAAATGAATACTTGGATTGTTTGGGAGGTATTGCGCTAATTTTTTTCTCCAAAGTACGTCTTGTCTCATAGAAAGAAGTCTATTGAGGATATCATAGCGGTTCGCAATTCGATTAAACATTTTATAACTATCACGTTTATTAAATTTGTTCTGCTCTAGCATATTTCTACCTCATTAGTATTTGTATTCTTCTAGTGTCGCATCGTCCATCTTAAAGCTTGCAGCTCCATGGATACTTTTTGTTTCTTTAATCTCTAATACCCCTTCAATCCAAGCGGGGTTAAAAACTTTCTCTACCGGCAATGGGTCTGCCAATTTAACATGTACAATCAGATTCGGAGGTGGTGGAGGGACGTGGATGCAGGCCTGAGCATTGGGAACGAGTAAGAATTCAGAGAGTACAAAATAATCATCTGAGAGAGGGACTACGTAACCTGCAATACGTATCTTTGTACCATCAATCTTTTTGAGCTTGTCAGGAGCTACGTTGTTTTTATAATCAAATTCATAGAGATCATTCCATGTGACGACAGCACCTTGTGGTCCTTCATTTTTACGATTTGCCTTTTGTATAAACTCAACGGCTAGCACAAACACCGCCAAGCCTAGAAGGACAGCTAAGATGGCAGCAAAGGTCTTATTTTGTGTGAGGCTTTTCATTTCTATCCTTATACTTGAGGTGTGAGGCCATCGGAAACTGTTTTCCTGTAAGCTGTAATTGATGGCCAAAGGCCTACAAAAATTGCAATAGTCAGCATAAAACCAATCAGTTTGAGCTCTGCAAGAGAAAGTAACTCAAAATTGAGTACAAGGCCAAAGTGAGCTTCTAATACTGGTTTAAGTGCAAGAATAGCTAAAAAGTGCAAAAGAACTCCAGCTAAAAGACCTAAAATTGTCAAAAGTAATGATTCAGTTAATAGCAGAAGAAAAAGGGTTTTTGCGCCAGCTCCAAGTGATCTCAAAATAGCAAGTTCTCTTCTTCTTTCATTTAAGCTGCTAAGAAGCACAAGTAATAAAGAAATTAAACTCGAAACAAATACCATCAGGCTCAGTATCTTTAAGATATTCTCGATAAAACTTAAATTCTTCCAAAGCTCAGTAAATACAACTCCAGGCAAAACAGCTGTTAGAGGCTCATCCTCAGAGTTATCAATATCTCTTTTTATGTTAAATACAGCTGTACGCGCTTTGAGCCCCATCAGAAGAGCTGTAATTTGTGTGACTTTAAGTTGAGAGTCGTTCGGTTTTTGACCAGTCGTTGGTGCGCCACTTTCCCAACCTATATGAATAGCTTCAATAGATTCTAGTGAGACATGGAGAGATTGATCCACTGGGGTATGCGTTCTTTGAATAATACCTACAATCGTAAAAGGAGTTTCTGCATGTTCCTGAAAGGAAACGTCGTCAGATCCATGTGACAATATAATCTTATCCCCAACTTGATATTTTAATTTAGAAGCTACATCACTTCCAATAACAACTTCATAGAGACCTTGAAAGGTTCGACCTGTTGCAAGTGATAAAGTTTGGCCACCGCGAAACTTATAGTATTTAAAGTAGTCAAGATTTGTACCAACAACTCGATATCCT
>CAUJDY010000128.1 GCA_963169805.1 Bdellovibrionota bacterium
GGGCTTTCAACATGGAAGTGAATCATGTGCGCGAACTGAACTCTCTTGAAAAAATGTCGTTGGATCTTTCCTCTGCAAATGTCTTGATTGGAATTTTATTAGGATCCATTCTTCCATTTTTGGTTGGTTCAACTACAATGACTGCAGTTGGACGAGCGGCTCAGAAAATTGTGGTAGAAATTGCTCGTCAATTTAAAGAAATCCCCGGGCTTCTCCAAGGTAAAGCAGATCCTCAGCCTGCAGCAATCGTTGATATTGCAACGAAAGCAGCTCTCTATGAAATGGTTCTTCCAGGGATGATCGCCGTGCTTGCGCCGGTGCTTGTAGGCTTCTTAATGGGCCCACAGGCGTTAGCGGGCCTTCTTGCTGGAGCTTTAGCTGTGGGAGCAACGTTGTCGTTGTATATGGCGAATGCGGGGGGAGCGTGGGATAATGCTAAGAAGTACATTGAAAAAGGAAAGCTAGCTGGCCACAAAAAAGGATCGGATGCTCATAAGGCAGCCGTAGTTGGTGATACAGTGGGTGATCCATTTAAAGATACATCAGGGCCTGGAATTTCAATTTTGATCAAAGTTATGAGCGTTGTTGCGCTATTAATCGCATCGCTTGTTGCTCTTATTTAAGACATCATTAAGTTTCTAGATATTGAAAAGGCTAGCTACTTGCTAGCCTTTTTTCATTGTACAGATAGCAGGGTATTGTACGATGCTTGATTTCTTGGTCAGAGCTCTGTAGAAAAAATCATGTACAAAGAAACCACACGAAATATTCAAGTTGAAGTTGTCCCTCAATATATATCTGAACAATCATTTCCAGAAATTCCCGTTTACTTTTATAAATACACAGTCAAAATAACTAATGAATCGAATCACCTGATTCAGCTTATAGACCGCCACTGGATTATTACAGATGGCAGAGGCGTTGTAGAGCATGTTCAGGGACCTGGCGTGGTTGGGCAACAGCCTTTAATTCACCCTGGACAAACCTATACATATGACAGTGGGTGTCCTCTTCCTACCAAAACAGGAAATATGCGAGGAACCTATGGAATTAAAACTGCAGAGGAAAGTTTTCGCATTCAAGTCCCTCTCTTTTTCTTAAGACATCCCGATACATTTAATTAGGATGTGTCCTAAATTTCTGTAGAACTTAAAATTTGTTCAAACATCTTGTGACTTTTTTGAAGTGTCGATTTTCTCCACCTGTCACTAGGTGGATTAAAAACTTTTAGAAAGAGTGGATCGAATTTCTCTTTAATCTTATTGCTCGAGTATCCATGGTGAAAACCCTGGTTCTCTACGATAACACGATGAATAGATGTTAATCTTGTGATGATGTCATCACCAAGAGTTCCAAACTCAGCCGTAAATGCAAATGAGGCTTTAGGTTTCAATATATAAGAAAATAAATCCACAATGTCTCCATAAATTGAGAGGGGAGCAGTGGCACTTCCATTGTATAAAGAGTAATAAGCATTTGTGCTCTGAGGGAATACTTTCGTCAACTCAGACCAACTGTTATCTGTAGTCAGCATACCAGTCATAAGTGTGAGTTGAGTTTTTTTCCCGATTCCAGTGTGTAAATCTACAAATGCCGCTTTTTCATACGAGAGAGCGTAGTGCGATATGAGTTTTTTAAAGAGAGCAACCTGTGGCTCATGGGCTTGTCCACCATAGTAAAGACCTCGTGGAGAATGATATTGCCCCTGTCCAACGGCTTGTATGATATCTGCTAGATTTGTTCCGCTCGATAGTAGTTGAAGTAATCCAAAGACAGTACGATTCCAAATTTTTGATAGGCTTGATACAGATTCTTGGTTTTCTAAAAGATGTTTTACTTTGTCATAACCAGAATTCGTCTGAAAAAAAATGTTTTCATCTACAACAAAATTACGATTCAGATCAACGTTACTCTCTGAAGCTCTACGTAAATACTTAAATCCGTAGGGGTTTACGGAGTGAATGAGAAGTAATCCTGTAGATTTTAATCTTTTATTTTTCATAAAGTGAAGCAACTGAACTTGAATTGCACTCCCAACAAAAGCTTCTGGTCCATGCACTCCGGATGTGACAACAAGGAGATGGTTGGTACTATTTGTTGGCGGGATGTAAGTGTAATTTAATGTGAGATCTGGATCGATTTGGCTGGGGATGTGAGCAGCACCTACTTCAATAAAATGATTTAGATTTTGTAGTTTTTGAGAGAGATGGATAAATTTACTTCTTGCTTCTATATAACTATCTGAGAAGAAATCTGCATGTGCAATAGAAAAGCTTAAGCTAAAAATCAAGAGATGGAGTCTCATCTCTTGATTTTAAAAGACGTTCAAAAGAACTTATAGACGACAAAGGTCTAAATTTATTGTGGAACTGTAAACCAGAGTTTTGCTCCTGGTCCAAGTGGCAACTCAAACGTAATCCAAATAAATAACATCAAGGACCAAAAAATTAAGAAGGCAAGCGTATACGGTAGCATCATAGCCAGAATAGTTCCTGCTTTTGCCTTAGGGTTATATTTATTTGCAAATGCTAGTATAAGAGGAAAATAGGACATTAGAGGAGAAATAATGTTCACAACAGAGTCTGCAATTCGATATGAAGCTTGTGAAAGCTCAGGTGAAATACCCAAAAGCATAAACATGGGAACAAATATTGGAGCCATCAAAGCCCATTTTGCAGATGCGCTTCCAATCACTAAGTCGAGTAAACATGTAAATAAAATGAAGGTCATCATAAGCGTAAATGGCCCAAGCCCGAGTTCTCTTAAAAATTCAGAACCATGAACTGCCAATACTAATCCAATATTAGAGGCGTTAAAAAGTGAGATAAATTGTGAGGCAAAAAACACAAGTACAATATAGGGTGCAAGTGTAGCCATTGTATCTTGCATGGCCTTTACGACATCATTTGAATCTTTAAATGTTTTTGATACAAAACCGTATGTTAATCCTGTGAGAGAACCAAAGAAGAAGATGATTGCGACAGTTCCTTTAATTGCAGGGGAGTGTAGAACATCTGCCGGGTTTTTAGGGTCTCTTAGAAATCCTGATTCTGGGTATAAGCCTAAAAACATAATGCCAACAAGTAATAGGAACACGATACCTGTCCAAAAAAGAGCTTTCTTTTCTATTGCTGTGGGCTCTTCGAGTTTTGCTTTTTCTGCATCACCTTTATAAGTTCCAAGATAGGGTATTGTGATTTTATTTGTTACAAGAGTTCCAACAAGTACAATCAGAAATGATGAGCTTGCCATAAAATACCAGTTCACAAGAGGGGAGACGACGTAGTTGACATCGATAATTTTTGCAGCTTCTTGTGAAATTCCAGATAAGAGAGGGTCTGCCGTGCTGAGTAGTAAATTAGCCGCATAACCTCCAGATACTCCTGCAAAGGAACATGCGAGTCCTGCAAGAGGATTCCATCCCACGCTATGAAAAACCATTGCCGCAAGGGGAATCAAAATGACGTAACCAAGATCGCTTGCTGTGTGAGAGAGGACTCCTGCTAAAAAAATGGCTGGAATAATAAGACCACGGGGAGCTTTCAAGACGAGTGTTTTTAGAAGTGTTCCAATAAGTCCGCTTTTCTCTGCAACGCTGAAGCCTAATAGTGCAATTAAGACAGTCCCAAGAGGCGCAAAGCTTGCAAAGTTTTTGACCATTTCCGTTAATATGATGTGTAGCCCTGAAACAGAAAATAAATTAACAGTTTCGATTGTTTCTTTTTTGATTGGGTGAATTGCTGTGAGTCCTGCAGAGTATACAATCCACGATATAACAAGTGTAACACCACATAAAATCAAAAATAGGATAGCAGGATGAGGAAGTGCATTGCCTGCTTTTTCAATGGCATAAAGAGCGTTGATTAACTTATCACCAAATTTTGAAGAAATACTTTTTTTCATAGACGGGTAGGTTTAGTCAAGAAACCAAGTTCCTGTCAAACAATACTGAAGTTTGTGAAGAGCTTGTACAAAAATACAAGCTCTTTTGTAGGGTCTTATTGTTGTTTAAGTTTATCAGCAATGGATCTTAAAAATTCAGGGTCATTTAAGAGCTGATTCTTAATTTTTTCATACTCAGTAGAAGATGTAGATACAGCCGGAACTTGAATGGATGTGCTGTTGCTAGTGGGGATAGTGAGAGTAATTCCATTTGCAAAACGGCTAGTAGGATTCCAAACTTCCCAGAAATCTTCTGAGTAATTGACATGAACATCAAGACCAAGGGGCATGATGTTTTCTGCGTAAGTACAGACGTCGTCATCTAAAACTGTTAGAACTAAAAGAGCTTCAGAAGAACCACTTCCACCACTCTCTCTGACTCCTCCAAGATTGAGTTCAATTGTACAAAAATCATCAACCATACCATAGCGTTCCACATCCACAACTCGTCCTGTTCGATCATTATCAGAGCCATCCGATACAGACCCTTGATATTTTCTTTTTGTTATAAGACTTTGCGGAACTTCTTTTATGCCTCTTGAAGCCAAGAATTCTTCTGGAGTATAGACGGCGATAATCTGCAGGTGTGAATTTTCGATTTCTGGATTAAATGGGTGAATATATTTATATTCAAATACATATTGCTTGGATTGATCAAGAGTTTTGAATTTTTCAAAAACATCAGCACGATCTGTTGATGCAGAGATCACCGCTCCGATATATAAACTCGAATCTTCAAAGGCACCTTGATTAATTTCCAACTCATATGTATTGAAGACAATACCTTTATACGAAAATTTAACAGGACGTCCTAGAAGAACTCCTCCGCCGTATTCACCCATAGTGTTTTGTCTGACGGGATTTCCAATAGAAGTCTCTTGCCCACTTAAAACTTTTACTCCGTGTACGACTTTCAATGTCTCAGCTTCTGCATCAAATTTTTGAAGTTCTCCAGCCATTGCAGATGTTACGAAAACAAGTAAAGATAAGATCAGTATTTTCATTGGAACTCCCTTTTTAATTTGGGGAACGTCTTATCATAGGATTTGAGAGGTGTTGGAAGATGTTTGT
>CAUJDY010000129.1 GCA_963169805.1 Bdellovibrionota bacterium
ACTTTCAGTTGAAGTTTCAAGTCATGCCCTCGATCAAGATCGTATGAGTTCAACGGAGTTTGATATAGGAATTTTCACAAATCTCACTCGTGATCATCTCGATTATCATGGTACATTTGAAAACTACTTTGCAGCAAAGGAAAAGCTATTTTCTGTCCTATTAGAGAGATCAAAGAAACCTCATAAATTTGCAATTCTTAACTTCGATGATGAGTATGGACGTAAAATCAAGGTTGGAGGCTCGGTTGAGAAAATCACTTATGGCCTCAAGGAGGGGGATTTAAGAGCCAAGATTCTGCGGCAAGGTTTTGCTGGTCAGTTGTTAGAGATTGTTTACTTAAATCAAAAATGGGAAGTAAAGCTTCCGCTTGTTGGGGAGTTTAATGTTTTGAATTTCTTGGCAACTTTTGGGACGGCCTTGGCTCTTAAGCTAGATCTTAATAAAGTGTGTCAGCAGTTCGAATTCTTTCGAGGTGTGAAGGGGCGAATGGAGGCAGTTAAAAACACAAAAGGTAAGTATGCCTTTGTGGATTATGCACACACTCCAGATGCACTAGAAAATGCCTTAAAAACTTTGGGACAACTTAAGAATGGAAAAAAAATAATTACTGTTTTTGGTTGTGGTGGAGATCGTGATCAGGGTAAGAGGCCAATCATGGGAGAAATCGCATGTCGTCTTTCAGATGAAGTGATTTTAACTTCGGACAACCCTCGAACAGAATATCCGGGGCAAATTTTAGAAGATATTGCCAAAGGCTGCCAAGCATATCAGAATTTTAGTATGGAAGTGGATCGCAAAAAGGCAATTGAGATGGCTTTAAGTAGAGCCCAAGCTGGAGATGCGGTTTTAGTGGCTGGTAAAGGGCATGAAGACTATCAAATTATTGGTAAGACATCGCACCCATTTAGTGATGTAGATGTAATTAAAAACTTTCTAAAATAGTAGGGAATAATTTTGAGCGCATTTTGTTTATCTATCGATCAAATTAAAGAAGCCGTTCAAGGTCAAATTCTTGAGAAGAATGCGACTTTTGTTTATGGAGTTAATACAGATTCACGCACGCTTCAAGAGGGAGAATTATTTATCCCATTAATTGGTGAGAACTTTGATGGACATCGTTTTTTGGGTGATGTTGCAAAGAAAAAGGCTGCATGTGTCCTGACCTCGCAAAAAATAGAAGCTTTAGGTGTTACTGTGATTCTTGTTAAAGATACTTTGCAAGCGCTACAGGATTTGGGGCGATACTATCGAAAGCTCTACCCATTTAAAATTATCGGAATCACGGGGTCTAATGGTAAAACAACAACAAAGTTTTTTACACAGACAGTTCTTTCGCAAAAATACAGAACTTTCGCCTCTCAAAAAAGCTTTAACAACCATTTTGGTGTACCCTTAACGCTTTTGAGTCTTGCCCCAGATATCGAGTACGGAATTTGTGAAATTGGAATGAATCATCCTGGAGAAATCTCGGCACTCACAAAACTGGCAGAACCAGATATTTCACTGTGCACAACAGTGGGGCGTGCACACTTGATGGATTTTGGTAAAGTCGATGGCATTTATGAAGAAAAAAAAGATATTTATGCAGCGGCCCCTAAGGGTAACCGACGAGTTTTTAATTTAGACAATCCATGGACTTATAAAATGTACGAGTTATTCAAAAACTCGGATTCGGTCACCTTTTCCTCAAAGGATGAGAAAGCGGATATCTGCCTTAAGACCGTTGCCACAACGATTCATTCAATTACTGTTGAGGGGCATATTCGAGGGGCACGCAACAAAATTCAAGTTCCTGTCTTTGGAGCGCATAACGTCGTGAATTTAATGGGAGCAGCGGGCATAGGTCTCTGTGCGGGCATGAGTGTGGATGAAATATGGTCAGGAATGGTGAAGTGTGAAACAGTCTGGGGACGAAGCCAACTTGTTGAGTTGTCTTCAGGTGCCCAACTTATCTTTGATGGTTACAATGCAAATCCTGATAGTGTTTTGGCTCTCGTCGAAAATCTTTCTACAGTGACAGACTCTGGAAAAAAGTTTTTCATTCTGGGTGATATGAAAGAGATGGGCAAGCAGGCAGATGAAGTTCATGAAGAAATAGGGCAAAAAGTAGGACAAATGAACTTTGATGTTGTTTGTTTTGTGGGTGAGTTTTCTGCTGCTTTTGAGAGAGGTTTAAAAAAATCATCGTTTGCGAAAAAATCAATAATTTCAAATGTATACGAAGATTCTCTTGCAATCAAACTTGCAGATATGATACAACCAAGCGATGTTTTGGTTATAAAAGGATCTCGAGGTTCTAGGATGGAACGATTTGTTCCTCATTTGAAACCGCGCGAAGTCTTTAAGTTAAGTCAGTAGCCGAATCAGATTAAATAAAACTGAACAAAAAATTAAACATCACACCCTGAGTTGTAAAGAATGTTATATAAAATTTTATACTCCCTGGCCGAAGATTTTTCCGCCCTCAATGTTTTTCGTTATATCACATTTAGAACTTTCATCTCCTTTTTAAGCGCTTTTGGAATTGCTCTGATATGGGGGCCAACATTTATTCAGAGATTGATTCGTAGACAAATGAATCAAGCCATTCGCGAAGATGGACCTCAGTCTCACCTCAAAAAAGTGGGAACGCCAACAATGGGCGGAATTTTAATTCTCTCTTGCGTTCTGATTGCTACAGTTTTTTGGGCTGATCTTATGAATCCTCTTGTGCAGGGAATTTTAATTATTACTGTTGGTTTTGCTGGAATAGGATATGCGGATGACCAGCTAAAAGTTTCTAAGAAGAACACAAAGGGCGTATCTGGAAAAGTCAGATTAATTTTAGAGTTTATCATTAGTATATCTGTGCTTGCTTGGCTGGTGCATGCAGGCCATCTTATGACAGAAGTGCATGTTCCGTTTTTTAAGAATGTGAGTTTTGATTTAGGCTTTGGATATATTCTTTTTGGAGCACTTGTGATTGTGGGTTGTGCCAATGCGGTTAACCTCACAGATGGTTTGGATGGTCTGGCGATAGTGCCATCTATCATAGCGAGTGGAACACTCGGGCTTTTTGCTTATGTCGCGGGTCATGCGAGTATCGCTCAGTATCTGCAAATTCCATATATTGCAGGAGCAGGTGAAATGACAGTAATTGCGGCGGCGGTTATGGCCGCTGGTTTAGGCTTTTTATGGTTTAATACTTACCCTGCACAAGTTTTTATGGGAGACATTGGCTCTCTGGGGCTGGGTGGGTTTATAGGGACACTTGCTGTTCTTACTAAAAATGAAATCTTACTTGTTTTACTTGGTGGTGTGTTTGTGGCTGAGGCACTTTCAGTCATTACACAGGTAGCGTCTTTTAAACTCACAGGAAAAAGAGTGTTTAAAATGGCTCCGCTTCACCATCACTTTGAGCTCAAGGGGTTGGCTGAGCCAAAAGTGATAGTAAGATTTTGGATTGTGGCGATTATTTTGGCGGTACTGAGTTTGAGTACTCTGAAACTGAGATAGAAAACGAATAGTGTTGCGCATGAGTTTTGTCCAAATGGACTGGCAGTTAATAGCGTTACACAGAAGTTTTGATCAATATCAAGGCGCGATTGAGTGAGTCGACAGGAGCATAGTACTTCTATGTGACTGAGGTGAACGAAGAGCAACGATGAGATTGGTCAAAAGAGCAAGTAATAAGGAGAAAGTTATGAACGATACGATAGTGCAACCAAATACAGTCAACACAGATACCCGCACCAATGAATTAAAAAATGTTGAAGGAAAAAAAGTGATGGTAATTGGACTCTCAAAAACAGGAGTCGCAATGGCCAAGTTTCTAGTCGAAAAAGGAGCTAAGGTAACTGTGAGTGATCACAAGTCTCCAGCGGAGCTTTCGACATCTCTTGAACAAATCGATAATTTGGAGATTGAATATGATCTTGGGGGACACACTCCTAAGTTACTTTTAGAGCAAGATTTAATTATCCTAAGTCCCGGAGTTTCGCCAGAACTCAAGGTTTTTGAATATGCACGTAAAAATGGAAAGAAAGTAACGGGTGATATTGAGTTTGCTTCTCAGTTTATTGAAGAGCCAATTATTGCAGTTACTGGAACAAATGGAAAATCGACGGCGTGTAAGCTGGCAGAATTAATGCTTTTAGAATCAGGCAAAAAAGTATGGCTAGGTGGAAATTACGGAACACCTCTCATAGAGTATGTGCGTAATAAAGAAAAAGCCGATGTTGTTATTTGCGAGACTTCCTCCTTTCAATTGGAGCTCGTTGAGACTTTTAATCCAAGAAATATCGTATTTATGAATTTAGGCGAAAACCACTTAGATCGTTATAGATCTATGGATGAGTACATCAGCGCAAAACGACGTGTGTTTAGAAATGTTGGGCATGATACAACAAGTGTACTGAATGCAGATGATAATCGTGTTGTTGATCTAGCTCGCGATCCAGTTGTTCAGCGCGGAAGAATTTTTTACTTTTCACAGAAAGCAGCTCTTGAGCCGCAAATTATGAATATCGGTGGAGCTGTACACATCGGCGACCAAATTAAAGTACGCGTTGGGCCTGAAATTGAATTTTATAATACAAAAAATATGAAAATGAAAGGCAAGCACCAGGTTCAAAACGTGATGTCTGCAATTTTAACAACGCGTGATTTTGGAGCAACGCCTGAAGGTATTCAAAGAGTTATTGATAGTTTTCCGGGACTTTCTCATAGAATTGAGTATGTGAGAAAAGTTGGAGGAGTTTTATTTTACAACGATTCTAAAGCAACAAACGTTCATGCAGTGAAGCGTGCCTTAGATTGTTTTGACGAGAACGTCATTTTGATTATGGGTGGAAAAGATGCCAATCTCGATTTCTCAGATTTAAGAGATATTATTCGCATGAAAGTGAAGAGCTTGATCTTAGTCGGGGAAGCTAAAGAAAAAATTAACAGAGATGTTGGTGATTACTCTGAGACCTTCTTGATAGGGACTTTTGAAGAAGCTGTGCTTATGGCTTACCAAAAGTCTAGGATAGGAGATATAGTTTTATTATCTCCTGGTTGCCCAAGCTTTGATACATTTGATAATTATGTAGAGAGAGGCAATTACTTTAAGAAGTTGGTAAGTGAATTTTCTTAGTAGGTTTTTTTGAAAAACAGACTCTACAACATAGATAAAAGTATTCTACTTATGATTCTCACGCTTATGGGCGTGGGGATCGTATCCGTTTATAGCTCAAGTTTTATTTTTGCAATTGAAGAAAAAGCAGATGGGTTGTTCTTCTTTAAAAAACAACTTTTATTTTGTTTTATTGGTATTGCCGTACTTCTTGCCTCTGCAGTTATTAAATTAGATTTAATCAAAAAATTTGGTTTTATTCTTTGGGTTGTCTTTGGCGCTCTTACGGTTGCTACGCTCATTCCCGGAGTTGGAGTGCGATCTGGTGGGGCATCGCGATGGATTCATTTGTTCTCGGGCTTGTATATAGAGCCCTCAGAGTTTTTAAAAGTGAGTCTTCCGCTCCTATTAGGATCGCTTTTTATAGTCTATGAAAAAGTTAAATCTCGTGCGTCTTTTGCATGGCTGGTTGCTCTTGCGGCTCTGCCCTTTCCGGTCTTATTAAAACAACCTGACTTTGGCAGCTTTGCAGTTTTATTAACTGTGATTTTGATTACACTATTTGTTTTTGGACTCAACTGGAGATGGGTTAGTGCTGCCGTAGGAGTGACAGCTCTTGCTTTTGTGTATCTAGTTGTAAAAGAGCCTTATCGAATGAAGCGTATGATGGCATTTTTAGACCCCTGGTCTGAAATGTCGGGCAGTGGTTATCAGATGATTCAGTCTCTTCTGAGTTTTCACTCCGGAGGTATTCTTGGGGCAGGGCTTGGAGAGGGGCAAGGCAAGTTGTTTTTTCTTCCAGAAGCGCACACAGATTTTATACTCTCTGTAATCGGTGAAGAAACAGGATTTATTGGAGTAACTATTTTATTTTTGATATATGGTTTTTTGATTTTAAGATCGTTTCAGTTGGTGAATCGAGTTAAAGACTTGCAGTCGCAAGTTATAGCAGTAGGGCTTGTGAGTATCTTTAGTATTCAGGTATTAACAAATATGTGTGTTGTTCTTGGGCTTCTTCCTACAAAGGGTTTGGCTCTACCTTTCTTAAGCTATGGCGGAAGTAGTTTGATTTCTACTTGCTTTTTATTTGGTATCTTGTTGAATATTCAAAGAACACACGCACCGAGAGCGAGCTCTTAGTACAAGGTTTCGTTCTCTTGCCTTAAAAGACAGGCTTCATATGAGTAACGCAGTAATTATAGCTGGCGGTGGTACTGGAGGGCATGTATATCCCGCTCTGGCAATCGCACAAGCGCTTCAAAAACAAGATTCAAAATTACATATTTATTTTGTTGGAACAAAGCAAGGACATGAATCTCGTATTATAAAAGAGTTTCCAATTTTCTTTTTGCCTGTGAGTGGTTTAAACCAGATGTCTGTCCTTCAGAAGATCCTCACACTTATTAAAATTCCCTTAGCTTTTATTCTAAGTGTTTATATCTTATTAAAAATTAGACCCAAGTATGTATTAGGTGTTGGCGGTTATGCCTCTGGCCCCTTTGTTTTGGTAGCAGCTCTATTGGGGTTTAAAACAGCTCTTTTTGAATCAAATGCGATTCCTGGTATTACAAATCGGTGGCTCTCAAGATTTGTCTGTGTCTGCATGACTCTTTTTGAGGAGAGCAAAAAATATTTTAAGAATAAAAATATTATTCTCACGGGATTCCCTGTGAGAAGTGTGATGGGCCCATCTCCTCAAAGAGAGGGCACTAAGATGAGAGTTCTTATTTTTGGGGGAAGCCAGGGCGCGCGGGGAATCAATTCAACAGTTTCGGAGGCGCTTTCATTGTATAAGAAAGAGTTGGCAAGTATTGAGTTTGTACATCAGACCGGAAAGTTGGATTATTCAACAATTTCTTCTCGCTATAAAGATCATGTGAATGTCACTTGTCTTGAGTATTTGGACCCCATTAAAAAATACTATGACTGGGCAGATGTTATTTTTTGTAGGGCTGGTGCAAGTACACTTTCTGAGTTGGCAGTCTGTGGAAAGGCTGCCGTGCTGATTCCGTTTCCGTTTGCAGCAGATAATCATCAGCAAAAAAATGCAGAAAGTTTGGTAGAAAAACAGGCAGCTCAAATGATTTTGCAAAAAGAATTTACTCCTGAAGTTTTCAAAAAGAAAGTTTTGGAGTTTGCTGGAGATAAGAGTTTAATAGCGATGTATGAACAAAATATTCAACGCCTATACAAACCAGGTGCTGCAGAAACCATTGCAAACATCATATTAGAAGGGTAATTTACGAACATGGGAAAAATTTTAAGTCGATCAAAATTTCATTTCATTGGTATAGGTGGAATTGGAATGAGTGGGCTCGCAGAGCTACTCCATAATATGGGCGCTCAAATCAGTGGAAGCGACAATTCTGAAAACGATCAAGTTCAAAAACTTAAAAATCTTGGAGTAAAAATTTATAAAGGGCACCAGAAAGAAAACGTAGGGCATGTGGACACAGTTGTTTTTTCGAGTGCTATCCCATCAACTAACCCTGAACTTGTTGAAGCGAAATCTCGCAAAATTCCGATTATTTCAAGGGCAGAGGTTTTGGGCGAAGTGATGCGCCTGAAGCGTGGAATTGCTGTGGCAGGAAGCCACGGTAAGACAACTACAACAAGTCTTCTTGCAAGCATTTTTTTAAACGCGCAATCTGATCCTACTGTAGTGGTAGGAGGGCGACTTGACCTTATTAAAAGTAATTCTTTTTTAGGAAAAGGGGAGTGGTTGATTGCAGAAGCAGATGAAAGTGATGGAAGTTTCCGCAGACTTTCACCAGAAGTTGCGATTATTACAAATATTGATGATGACCACTTGGATTTCTATAAAAACTACGAAAATATTCAAAAAGCATTTGTTGAATTTGCCCATTTGATTCCATTTTATGGATTTCTTGTTGTTTATGGAGATGATATTCGCAATAGAAAACTATTTGAAAATTTTGACACGAGAGTTTTGTTTTATGGATTTCATGAGACAAATGATTTTTATCTCAAAAAAGATGATCAGACTTTTTCTATTCACCATGGAAACGAAAAATTAGGCCAATTTACACTGCCAGTTCCGGGAGATCACAATGCACTTAATGCTTTGAGTGCGTTTATAGTTTCTTATAAGTGCGGAATTGATGCTGCAAAATGTATTGAAGGTCTTGAAAAATTCCGTGGTGTTGATAGACGCTTTCAGCGTTTGGGTGAAAAAAATGGCATAGAGATCTACGATGATTATGGCCATCATCCAACGGAAATAAAAGCAGTACTCAAAGCCTTTAAAGATCGCTATCCCAATAAGAAGCTTTACGTCGCTTTTCAACCTCATAGATACTCGCGTACACAACTTTGTTGGAATGATTTTATTTCTGCATTTGATTTAGCAGATCAAGTTTTCATCACGGATGTATATGCAGCCAGTGAAGCTCCCATAGCTGGTATCTCAGGAGAGTCGCTTGCAAAAGCCATCAAGCATGCAAAGTGTGAATATATCGGAAATGTAGACCGGGTATCAGATTTGATGAACCAAGCGGAGAGCGGAGCTATTTTTCTTACACTTGGTGCTGGAGATATTACGAAACAGGGAAGAAAATTTTTAAATGTTTGATTTTCAAGAAAATGTACCACTCAAAAACTACACATCCCTTAAAATTGGCGGACCTGCAGAATTTTTTTATCAACCTACTAACATCGAGCAGCTTAAGACCGCAATAGTTTGGGCTAAGTTACATAGTCACAAGATAACTCTCTTGGGTGGAGGAACAAATACGTTGGTAAGCGATGAAGGAGTTAAGGGTTTAGTGATCTGTATGCGTAAGTTCGCAGGGATTGAATCAAAATTAGAAAATGAAAATTTAAGAATAACAGCACTCGCGGGTACCCCCAAATCACTCCTACTAAAAGAGTTTCTAAAATATAAATTGGCTCCAGCGGAGTTTCTTGCGGGATTACCAGGAGATGTTGCTGGTGGTGTTGTTATGAATGCAGGGATCGGCGAGGTCACGATTCGGCCCAGAGAGTTTTGTGAAATTGTGGATTGGGTTGAAGTTTTAAGAGATGGTCAGTTAGTGGTCTTGCAAAAAAAAGATTTAGAGTTTACCTATCGGAAATCTAAAGGCTGGCAACCAGGAATTATTACAAGAGCAGGGTTTACTTGGCCCAATCTTGAGGATGTTCAGGTTGTGGAGCGTGTGAAAAATTTAAATAGGGCACGTCTTACAAAACAACCCTTAGAGCTTCCTAATGCTGGCTCTGTTTTTATAAATCCTCCGGGGTATAAATCTGGAAAGCTCATCGAAGAATGCGGCCTAAAAGGATATCGCATTGGCGATGCCATGATTTCAGAAAAACATGCAAACTTTATCGTAAATGTAGGTCATGCAAAGGCAACGGACGTATTGCAGTTGATTAAGCATACCCAAGACACTGTCCTTGAAATGAAAGGTGTTTCTCTTCATCCAGAATGGATTTTGCTTGGGTTTTAGAGAAGCTGAAGATCTATTGCTGTCCATTCTCTAGACATTCATGTAAGAACCTCCCAATCAAATAATACCGCTCAAATTTTCATGTAAGTCTCTGTATATACATGTGTTCATGAAGTTAATAGTAATTTTGATTTTATCTACTTATTTAAATGTAGAGGCGAATCCTCCTTCTGCTTATGAACCGTCAAAGCATGATGCAATTAACATGATGTATGACATGCTGATGGAAGCAAATTCTGGGCTGGGTTTTAATTCAGTGGCGGTACAAAATGGGTACTCAGAAATACTAGGTAACGAGGCACTTTTTCTCACTTTCTTTGAAAGTCTTATGAGTTATCAAAGGGGTATGTATGCCGACTACATAGAATATTTAAATCGCTCAAAAAATACGGACCCTGTTTTTTTAGAAGCTCAAATGGGAATGCGAATTACGATTGCATTTTTAAGAGATGTTGTTTCTTTTTCATCTCCAAGGGGAGACAGAGAGCAGTTTGTAGAGGATTTCTCGCAACGTATTGAACCTCTTGCGCAAATGCTGCCGCTAATGTCTGAGGAACAGTACGAGTGGTTTAAAAAAAGAATAATTGAAGAATTTGTTCTCAATCGGACTGCTGCTAAAAGAATTTTAAAATTAAAGTTGGATCTTATAAGTTTGAATACAGTTGAGAATGCTTTTAAATTTGCTGTTGAACATGACTTTACGGAATCAAAAACTCAAGAATTTATTGAGCGAGCAAAATTACAAGCAGAAGAGATGGCCATTCGAAACACGGTATATCTTATAGATCCACTTTTGATGGAAGTTTTAATGCTCACGCGAATCGGAGTGAATGCATTTAAGGGATCCTCGGGATTAGTAGATCTTGGAATATCGCGTGCACAAGAAATCTTGCGTGAAGTTGCCGTTGTTGATCGTATGGTAGAGGTTAACTTTCTTAAGCAAATTATTTTAGACTTCAAGCCTGTAAACACATGCCGTATCTATTTTAGATAATTCCTTATACTAAAGTCTAGGTCTAGGTAGTAAGTTTCCTAAAAGAATCTACAATAAAAGAATGCGCAAGTACTTCAAAATTTTTCTACTAATCATGTTACTGTTGGGGTCTTTTGGAAGTGGGTATTACCTCTTTCATGCTTCGTTTTTTAATTTATCTGAAATTCGAGTTGATTACACATCCACGTCTGATTACGTAGTCTCTCTAAATGAACGAGTTCTAGATAGTTTAGAAAAATACAAAGCTCAATCTATTTGGAAAATTGATTTAGTAAATGTTGAAAATGATCTTAAGAATCAAAGCTGGATTCAAGAAGTTCGTATTAATAGACAGTTACCGTCTACTTTAAAAGTAGTGATTCAACCTAAGATTATCATAGCGAATTTAGTTCGTTCTCCGACTAAAATCATTCCAGTAGCAGAGGATTCTCAGTTGCTTCCTATTACCACACATGCAAAGGCTCCCGATGCTCCTTTGTTAATGGGTAAAGAATTTTTGCGGAATCAAAGTTTACGTGAAAGTGCTTTAAAACTTTTAAAAGAACTTCCGCAGGAAGGTGCGCTTAGCACAAATAATGTTTCGGAAATTTTACCAAAGAAAAATGAATTTGAAATTCACGTAAAAGGATCAACGGCATCTATCTTGATGAACACGGAAGATGTTCCCGTTAAGGCGGCAAGAGTTTCTAAAGTGATTGAATATTTGAATGAACGTGATTTGGATGGTCGCGTTATCGATACAAATTTCTCCAAAAAAGTTCTTGTCAAGCTGCGCAACGATCGCTAGCCTAATCTTAGGTAGGTCTAGCTGGACCGCAGTAGAGAACAGATTAACTACTCGAAATTAGATGGTTATATCAGCTGCAGTCATAGCAAGAAGGCCTTAACCTTCGCGGTCTGAAGATATTATGGATGATATATCAAAAACTGCGAGAGGCCAACGAATGGCCTAGCCCACTGTAGGTCTACAACACAGACGACTTCACCAAGGAGAAGGGCTTGAAGACGGCGCAAGAAAATATAATAGCAGCACTTGATATTGGAACAACAAAAGTTTCCATTCTAATAGCAACCAAAAAAGAAAATTCAATCGACATCATTGGAGTAGGTAGCGCGCCTTCATACGGGCTTCGCAAGGGAGTTGTTGTCAATATAGAAGCAACAACAGAAGCGATTCGTAGAGCAAGAGAAGAAGCTGAGCTGATGGCGGGAGTTGAGATCGATGACATCTGGGTTGGTGTAGCTGGTAGCCACATCAAATCTTTTGATTCTCGCGGAATGATCGCGCTCAGAAAACAAGAAGTAGAAAAAGATGATATTTCTCGTGTTCTTGAAGCGGCAAAAGCAATTGCGGTTCCACCCGATAGAGAAGTTCTACATGTGATTCCTCGCGAATATAAACTCGATGACCAGGATGGAATTTTTGATCCAATTGGAATGTCTGGGGTTCGTCTTGAATCAAATGTTCATATTGTTACAGCGAGTAAGTCTGCACTCGCAAATATTATTAAGTGTGCAGAAAAAGCAAATTTAAGAGTTGCTGGAGTGGTTCTACAACAACTCGCTTCTGGGCTTTGTGTATTAAGTGAAGACGAAAGAAAATTAGGTGTTGCCGTTATCGATATGGGTGGTGGCACATCGGATCTGGTCATCTATGTTCAGGGAAGTGTTGCGTATACAGCAAGTCTTCCAATTGGCGGTGCACTCGTAACAAATGATATTGCTGTAGGTTTGAGATGCCCACAAGTAAATGCAGAAGAACTCAAGAAAAAATATGGATGTGCTCTAGCAAGTCTTGTGGATCCAAATGAATCCATAGAGGTTGAGGGTGTTGGTGGTCGTAAGCCACGAGCCGTCCTTAGACAGTACTTATGCGAAGTGATTGAGCCGCGAGCAGAAGAAACACTTCACTTTATAAATAATGAAATTTTAAAAAGTGGCTACGCAGATATGATTGGTTCGGGTCTTGTGGTCACTGGTGGAGCAAGCCAATTGGATGGTCTTATTGAGATGGGTGAATTCATGTTGGATATTCCAATTCGAAGAGGGATTCCAAAAGGAATTGGTGGCCTTACATCTGCGGTTCAGTCTCCTGGTTACGCGACTGCTGTAGGACTGATTTTGTTTGCTGCTGAAAACTTTAAACCTAAGAAATTAAAAGCAGGGGATGCTTCTTTCCGTGTCATAGTGGATCGTATAAAAGGTTTTATGAATGAAATATTTTAAGGGGGACTCATGTTTGAATTAGATGAAAACTCTAATTTTGGAGCAAGAATAAAAGTTGTAGGTGTTGGTGGAGGTGGATCCAATGCTGTAGAGACTATGATTGAAAGTGGTCTTAAAGGTGTTGATTTTATTGTTGCAAATACAGATCACCAAGCGTTGCTTGCAAATAAATCTGAAGGAAAAATTCAGCTTGGAAGAGATTTAACAAGAGGTCTTGGCGCTGGAGCAAATCCAGAAATTGGAAGACGAGCAGCTATTGAGTCTTACAATGACATCGTCGAAAATATTGAAGGCGCTGACATGGTGTTCGTCACGGCTGGTATGGGCGGTGGAACAGGAACAGGCGGAGCTCCCGTTGTTGCAAAGATTGCAAGAGAACTAGGTGCTTTGACAATTGGTGTGGTTACAAAGCCCTTTGTTTTTGAAGGAAAAAAGAGGGGACGTCATGCTGATGTTGGCGTAGATGAACTTAAAGCTAATGTTGACACTCTTATTGTAATTCCAAATCAGAAGTTATTAACTGTTGCAGGAGAAAAAACTCCACTGATTGAAACTTTTAAGAAAGCTGATGATGTTTTAAGGCAAGCAGTTCAAGGGATTTCTGATCTTATAAATATACGTGGACTCATCAACCTGGACTTTGCAGATATCCGTACAGTTATGGCAAATAAAGGTATGGCGTTAATGGGAACAGGAAGAGCAACAGGCGAAAATAGAGCTATTGAAGCTGCAACAAATGCAATTTCATCTCCTCTTCTTGAGAATGTTTCAATTGATGGTGCAAAAGGTATCATTATTAATGTAACAGGTGGACCTGATCTTTCTCTCTATGAAGTGAATGAGGCTTCTACATTGATTACGGAAGCAGCAGATGAAGATGCAGAAATAATTTTTGGAGCTGTTATTGATGAAAGTATGACTGATGAAATTCGTGTAACTGTTATCGCTACAGGTTTTGCAGAAGAAGCACGCGATATGCAAGATACTCAGTTGAATCAACTCAAGGCGATGGCAGAGGCTCAGAACTTGTTACAACAACAAATTTTGCAGCATCAAGCTCAATCTTCGTCACAAGTTTTTTCTTATAAGGCAGAGACTCAGACCGCGCCGACTACTCCGGGAGCTCCGATTGTACAAACGGCTCACGTTACTCAAGCGCCCCAGCCATTTGTAGCGCCTGCGCCAACTTATCAAGTGACGCCTGTGCAGCCACAGTTTATTCCAAATCCTGCATATGTTGCTCCTGTTCAGACAGAAGTTGAACAAGGATTACCTCAAGTTCCGGCAGTGCCAGAAGTGATGTCTGCTCCGACGCCTACGTCTGCAGAGGTGCAAGTCGCTACAGAACAAACGGCAGAGATGCAGGCAGAGTTGGAGGATTCTCACTTGCTGCCAAGAGATCGTCTGTTAGCAAAAGCACGTGCGTATCGTGAAAAACAGCATCCAGGGAAGCAATTGAATTTTGAAGAGCTCAACCCAATCGAGAAAGCAAAAAATCTTGCAAGGGAAGTATCTTCTCCGTTTGAACAAAACCTAGACGTTCCTGCTTTTATGAGAAGAAATCAAAGAGATCTAGAGAATTTGTAATTAGTCAGAAAATTTAGAACCTTAAAAAGGCTACCGATTTGGTAGCCTTTTTATTTTTGAAAGGCGCCTGCCGACATTTTTTTTACCAACGCAACTAATGCGGTGGTGATCAAAAAGTCGGCGGGCGCCGCATAGGTGATTCCCAGAGCCCCTAATCCGTGAACAGCTAAGACGGAG
>CAUJDY010000130.1 GCA_963169805.1 Bdellovibrionota bacterium
TATAAAGTTGGAACATTTCCATTTACTCCAAACGGTCGAGCAAAGGCAATGGGGTTTACAGAGGGGCTTGCAAAAATTATTGCAGACAAAGCTACTGATAAAGTTTTAGGTGTTCATATTGTTGGTCCACGAGCTTCTGATATGATTGCAGAAGCTGTTGTGGCAATGGAGTTTTCTGCCAGCGCAGAGGACATTGCACGTTCATTCCACGCGCATCCAACCTTGTCTGAAGTTCTTAGAGAAGCAGCTTTAAATGTTGATAAGTTGGCCCGCCAGCTTTAGTCGTCTATTCTATTTATACTGATTCTTAACAACCTGTTGCTGCGGTTGTGGAAGCAAGCAGCGACCTTTTCTGTCTACAGTTTTATCATAGATATTTTCTAGTTCTGTGATGTAGACATAAAAAGACGTGTTGGATATTTTCTGTCTAAGTTTGTTATATGCATGTTGAGGTGATTTTTTATATTTTCTAAGCAACTCATTTTCTTGAAAATGAAATTTGACTGAATCCCAGACAGTACCTGGTCCTTTATTGTACATACCAAGAGCAAGTAAAGATCTCATGTTTCTATATTGCACAGAATTTGATTTTGGAATTCCTAGGTAAGAAAGAATCTTTTCTGCAGATGCGGGGTGATAGCTTCTGTAGTATATATAAAGCGCGACTCCTGCCAAGTAAGATCTTCCAATACCATCTCCCATACTAATAAACTGACATTGTGGGATTTTCTGGTCGGAGTTGATCAAAATATCTTTTTTAAACAAATCTGAGAAACTGTCACATTTTGTTGGATTTTTTTCTATATGAGTTTTTAGGAATTTATGTCCCAAATATCCTTCTTTAAGCATTTCTTGAATATCCTTAGGAATAACCTGAGCGACACCAGTTCCGTTTATGCTTTGAAAGAAAAATCCAAAAGAGGATTCAAGATTTATTTTCTTATAGATGATAAGACGACCAACCTCATCTAAATCATTACTAAAACATCTTAAAGCCTCATTGAAGCCCCAGTGAATATAATCAACCATAGATTGAGTTACGCAAGGTGTTTCTTCTGTGTAAAACTCTAGGTTCTTTGGCTCTAGTAAATCAGAGTCCGTATTCTCACAAATTTTCTTTGTAGTAGAAATAATTGGAACTCTTCGTAATGAGCATTCAATAAGGTTTTTTGAAATATGTTGTTTATTTTTAACAGATGGAAGGCGAAATTTAGGCGTTAATCCACGAAATGGATTTGCCTCTAATGCATCTCCGACCGTTTCAATAAGTGATTGCTTAGCTTGGAATTCTCTGAATTTCCTTAAAAATGTCTCATCTTCGGTTAAAACAGGCTTATTAAACTGAGCCACATATTGGTTCTGTAGGGGAGATCCAATGATACAAAGGTCTGTTTGCTGAGCAGGTGCAAATGATAACAATAGGAACAAAATGAGCGTCATTGATGTTTAGAAATCAAAAGTTGATATTTTTGGCAATCTTATTGAGTGTTAAAAATGAAAAAAAACTTATTTTTTGTATCAATTTACCTATAAAAATGAAGAATTTACTTCTTAATTCTGTCAGCCTCTTTATATGCGCATAGATCTCGGGCTATTTTTTTTGCTGCGTCACTGTATTCTCTGTAGTCTACACTATCGCTTAAACCAAAATTTATTTTTTGCTGAATTGAATCGCAGTTTAATTCATCATCTTCTTTTTTATCTACGAACAGTTTTTTTACAGGTTTAAATATAACTAAAAATTGATTGTACTGAGAGAGTAGATTTTGTTTAGTCTCAAGGGTTTGCTCTAACAGAGTATAGTCTTTATTATCTTGAATTTGACCTTTCAATGTTTGCTTAAGTTCATCTTGTTGATCAAGTAGGGTTCCAATTTCATCTACAAGAGAAACTGAAAGTTTAGCTTTCTCGTCGTAGCTTTTTTTAAAGATATCAATTTTTTTAGAATAATCTGGTGTTAATACAATATCTTGTGCCATTTGTTGAAGCCATGAAATTTGTATTTGTTTGGATGGTGTCGGTCTTTTAGCTTGAACTATTATAGAAAATGCAACTGCTACAAGAGCTGTACATATTATTGGGATGCGCATTGGGGATCTCCTTTTCCTATGTTCGAAAAAGCTATATTTGCAGACTTTTCAATATCTGCTAAATACTGAATGCCTCTTGGTCCTGTTAAGACTTCTTTAAATTCTTCAAATGTCAATCCGCCTCGGCTTCGTCTTTTCAATTCAGGAAGGAGGTTTTTAAATATAATCTCAGCGCCTGTATTTCCATTTGCACCGTACATACCAAGAGCAAAGTAATCTCTCATTTTTTTAAAGTCAGGACTTTTTTCGTCAAGACTGAGGTGAGATTTTAGAATATTTGTTGCAGAAGAATCTCCATGATCTCTATAAAATAAGTATAATCCAACGCCATTTAGAATATTTCTATGCATCCCTTGCTCTAAGGATAAACTTTGGCATTTATTGACCATCCCAACTCCAAATAATCTTTGTTCATCTAAACTTCTGTTATTGAGGCTATCTTGTTCTTTTTCATAATCAAAAATTGACTTGTAGGGTAGGCATGGGTTTTGATGATCCTTAATTCCTTTAGCTAGCTGTTGTGTTTTTGTAGAAAGAATATCTGTCATAAATCTTCGACCACTAGATTGTACATTGCACTTTGCTCGCGATCTACATGCAGTATCCGAAGAATCACAGCAATGAGGAGATGGTGAACATCCCATCATCTCATCTCGTGCACATGTGGTCATTTGCATAAGTCCGCACCCGCCATGATAGCAATAGCTATTATTGAAATTTGATTCACGATTTATTTTTAAGGCGAGAACGGAAGGGTCAATTTCTTGCTCAGGTGATGCTGGTGAAATACACTTTAGTGCGTTATTAAGACTCCACTGTGTGTAATCTGCAAGTTCATCTGTTACGCATTCATCATTTGTGCGTACTCCTCCAGGATGATTTTCATCTTCGCATTTGTATTGATATGTATTGCTAGATAGATTTGAAATGCTTGATCGAACACACTCCTTATTAAGGAGAGATCCATGGTAGTTTGTAGGAAGGAATTTTACTGGAGAGCAGTTCTCACATTCTGCTTGAGCCTCTGTTTTCTTTTGAGCTGCTCTGAGATGTTTTCCTTGCTCCATCCACCAGCGTTTAACCATTTCAAATTTTCCTTCGGGCGAGAATATAGGATTTCCAAGATAATCACGACCTTCATACTCTCCAATATTTTCCTTCAGCTGTTTGATTCCGTGAAATTCTAAGTACTGCTCTGGGCGTGTATCAGGGGATGGTTGTCCTTTTTTTGGAGAAGGAATCGGTTTTCCATTGATATTATGCTCAAGCTCAGTCTCAAGTGCAGATAGTTCCTCCTGAAATCGCGCTAGACGGTCTGCTATTGGATTTTTAATTCGTCTAAGTCTTTGAGCTTCGCTTCTAACAGCTGCTCTACCTGCAGCCGCATATAAGCTTTGGTTTTCTTGTTTAGCTCGTTCTAGTTCTCTTTCAGCAGCAGTTTTTTCTGTCTCGATAGATTGAGATTCTGTTTCGAATTGAGCAAGAGCAGCGGACTTTCTTTCTTCTAGCTTTACAAGCTCAGATTCGATTTTTCTTAAACTCTCGCGTCTTTGAGAATCTAAAAGTGCCGAGCGAGCATTGAGGTCAGATTCAATTTGATCTATTTCAGATTTCGGACGTTTTCTTAAAAGGGCATTTTTCTTTTCAGCATTTGATCTTCTCGTGGCATCTCTTAGGTCCACCTCGTAAGTTTGAAGACTACTTTTTCTTATATTTGTAAGAGTTGCCTGTGCTGTTTCAAAAGCAAATGCAGAGGCTCTTTTATTATTTTCTAAAGCTTCTTTACGCTTATTGAGTTGAGAGATTTTTTGGTTATAAATACGCTCAGCCTCAGCATTTCTCTTTGATCTCAAGGATTTTGCAGTATCCTGCTTTGAAGACAGATTCACTTCTGCCATTTCAGTTTCTCTGTAGACAATTCCCTCGCCTGAAAGTTGTTGTTCAGTTGAAGGAATGAGTGATGTGTTTAATTCATTTATACGTTTGTTGATGGCTATATTTCTCTCTTCAAGCTGAGCTAGTCTTTGGGGAGCTTTTTCGATATAGTCCACAATCTTGTTTAGCTTTGTTGCGTAAAAAGATTTTTGTGGGTCTTGATTTTTCCCTAAACACCTCAGTTGTGCCTGTGTGTTTAAAGTCATAAATAAAATACTAATAAATAGTTGAATCCGAAGAACCATAAGTTTCTATCGGAATTAGACTGTGAATTTCAAGACAAAGTCTTATTATTTGCAGATGAGATTATGTAATCTTAGGACTGTTGTCTGGTATATTGAGTACTTATTTTTATCTTCTCCGGCGCTCATACTATAGTCGTGTTCAAATTGACTGCAAGATCTGTCTTTTACAGGAATTTGGAGTTGAGCCTTTAAAGCTTCAAACGCTACATAAATTTCTAAAAGTCTATCATACTGCTGCTGAATTTTTATGTATTCTGGAGTTAGATCTGTGTTGTTATTTTTAGGAGCATTTTTTGATAGTAAGGCGAATAGGGTTTCTTTTTGTTTCTCTAATTCATCAATAAAAGTTTTAATATCAGACTCAGTTTTGCTTTTTTCTTTTTGTTTTACCAAAGATTTTGTTTTCTGTTGGAAAGACTCAACTGCAGATGAGTCACTTTCTAAGTTAAGAGGAGAGGCGATAGAAAAAGTTGAAATATATATAGTCAGTATTATTGCAAGCCTGTACATGTTAGTACCTCACCGGTTTTTTTAATTCCTTCAAAAGAATTGTCAATATCTCTTAGATATCTAGCTCGAGGATGCCTTTTGATAATAACTCTAAACTGTTCATATGTCATGGAGGGGTTCATTTGTCCTGCCAGTGAGAGGGCAATACGTCTTGCGCCTTGGGGGCTAGTGCTACTGTAGCTTAACAGTGCAAGAAGATTTTTCATCTGTACGTAATCAGGGTTTGTTGTAGGGATACCCAAGTCTTGTAGCACTTTATGAGATGAATAAATTTTTTGTTCATCTCTATAAAATCGATAAAGAGCTATGCTTGCTAGCAAGTTTCTTTGAATGCCTTCATCCATAGAGAGCTGAGCGCATTTGTTGTAATTATACGGACGTGGATACATACTCTCGCTAGCAGGTAAATCTGGGTTTGCAATAGAGTGGTATCTTTTGCACGCGGGATTTGATTTCAGTATTTGCTCAAGCATATTGCGACCGGCGTGTTTATAATGACGGCGATTGAGAAGGTCGTAGTCTCCCCCCATAACCTCTTGCATTCCAGGAAACGTCATTTGTCCTAGGCCGCGGCCTGTGTTTTTATTTTCTATCCAAAAATTAAAATTGGATTCTCTATTAATTTTTTTGAAAAACAGATTTGCATCGAGTGGTTCAGATGGATTATTTATGCATTCGAAGGCTTTTGTCATAGACCAAGCTAAGTACTCTGTAATCTCCTTTGTAATACAGGGTATTGAACTCATAGGCGTTCCAGATCCTCTATCGTCATTGCAAAATCTTTTTGTTCCGCTTGGTCGCAGTTTATTTAGGGTTCTTTCAACACAGGCTGGATTGATGATATTCGTATCATATTCCGCAGATTCATTTATCGATAATTGTATGGCCCTGCTATTGTGATCTTCAATTTCCTTGGCCTTACGCTCTCTCTGCTCCCTCATTCTTTTGTTTATTTCTCTTTGAGTAGATTCTGCTATTTCTTGTTGAAGACGGTTGTTGAGACGTTTCTGTCTTTGTCTGTCTTTAATTTCAAAGGCTTCTTGTTGTGATAGATAAACTCGTTTTCCGTCCTTCACATAATAATTACGTCCAAAAATTGTACGTCGAATTTCAAGTTCAGGCTCGGTTTCCTCTTGTGCGATGTCTTGGTCTGTCAGTTGAGTTGTTTCAAGAGGAATAGGTTTAAGTTTTAAGAGAACTGATTGAGAGTTTTGTATGCAATCTGTGCAAACTTCTGCTTCTGTCGTTTGTGTTTTCTTCCACTCAGCAATAAAACTCCCATCGGGAGCATTTGCAAACTGATTGATGAACATTTGATTACTAGGAGATGCATCTCTATTTACACAGATAGGCGGCTGTGCAAAAACATGGACATTCGTCAGGAATAAAAAAAGAACAGGTACTCGCATACCTGTTCTTATCGGTTTTGGGCTTAGTAAATTAATGAAAAGACTAGTTAATTAACTAAAAAATTAAACTAATTTTCTGAGCACAAAGTGTAGTATTCCACCATTTTTGTAGTATTCAACTTCAACAGCTGTATCAATACGAGATTTCACTTTAATTGTTTCAGATTTCCCATCTTTCCTGTGAATGACAAGATCTAGGTCTTGCTGTGGTTTAAGACCTTTTTCAATTCCTAAAACATCAAAGGTCTCAGATCCATCGAGTTTAAGAGTTTTACGATCTGTGCCTGGGTGGAATTGTAGAGGTATGACGCCCATACCTATCAAATTAGATCTATGAATTCTCTCGAAGGATTCACAAATGACAGCTTTGATGCCCAGTAAATTGGTACCTTTTGCGGCCCAGTCTCTTGAGGAACCAGTTCCATATTCTTTTCCGCCAATCACAACGAGTGGAGTATTTTGCTCTTTGTACTTCATTGCAGCGTCGTAAATTGGCATAGTCTCAGTTCCAAATTTGGTGATACCGCCCTCTGTGCCAGGGACCATCTCATTCTTTAAACGGATATTTGCAAAGGTACCTCTGACCATAACGTCATCATTACCTCTGCGCGCTCCGTATTGGTTAAAATCTTTTTGTGCAACATTTTTCAACTCGAGAAATTTTCCAGCAGGTGAATCTTTTTTAATATTACCAGCAGGTGAAATATGATCTGTTGTAATCGAGTCGCCTAGAATTGCGAGTGGCCGAGCCCCTTTGATATCTTTAAGAGCCTCTGGTGTTTTCTTCATGTCTGAGAAGTAGGGTGGATTTTTGATATATGTTGAATCTGACCACGAGTAGTTTTCACCTTGAGCTGTCGCAATGGATTGCCACTCTTGTGGGCCTTTAAAAACATCACTGTAGCGCCCACTGAACATACTTGTATTTAAAGTTGAATTTACAATATCTGCTACTTCTTGGTTTGTTGGCCAGATATCTTTGAGATAAACATCTTTACCATCAGTTCCTTTTCCAAGAGATTCTTTTGTGATATCAATTTGAATATTGCCAGCCAATGCGTATGCAACAACTAGCATAGGCGAAGCAAGGTAGTTGGCTTTAACCTGGGGATTCACACGACCTTCAAAGTTTCTGTTTCCAGACAGAACGCTTGCAACAACAAGATTGCCTTCTTCGACTGCTTTTGAAACGGGCTCTGGTAGCGGGCCTGAGTTTCCAATACACGTGGTGCATCCGTAGCCGACTAAGTTGAATCCAATTGCATCAAGGTGCTTTTGTAATCCAGACTTTTCAAAGTAGTCAGTTACAACTTGAGATCCAGGAGCAAGAGATGTTTTGACCCATGGTTTTACTTTAAGGCCTTTTTCATTTGCTTTTTTTGCAACTAATCCTGCTCCCATCATAACATATGGATTAGAAGTATTTGTACAACTTGTAATAGCGGCTATTACAATATCTCCGTGTCCTACTTTGTAATCTGCATTTTTTGCTGAAACTGCAGATGCCTCTTTGCTAGATTTAGTGGTATCGATTTTAAATGCTGATGTGAGTTCATTTACAAAGTTATCTTTAGCTTTAGATAAAGATACTCGATCTTGAGGTCTTTTAGGACCTGCAAGAGACGGTTCAACAGTAGAGAGATCAAGTTCGAGCGTATCTGTAAATTGAATTCCAGATCCGTCATCAGTTCTCCACATACCAGTTTCTTTTGCATAAGCTTCCACAAGAGATAGTGTGTCTGCATCTCTTCCTGAAAGTTTTAAGTACTTAATTGTTTCTTCGTCGATAGGGAAAAATCCACAAGTGGCGCCGTACTCAGGTGCCATGTTTGCAATTGTTGCTCTATCTGCAAGAGGCAGAGATGCTAGCCCTGAACCATAAAATTCAACGAATTTTCCAACGACCCCTTTTTTTCTCAACATATTTGTGACAGTTAAAACAAGATCAGTTGCAGTCGTTCCTTCTTTAAGTTTTCCTTGAAGCTTAAACCCAATCACTTCTGGTATCAGCATGCTCATTGGTTGTCCAAGCATTGCTGCTTCAGCTTCAATACCTCCAACTCCCCAGCCTAAACACGCCAGGCCGTTAACCATAGTGGTATGAGAATCAGTTCCAACTAAAGTATCAGGGTAAGCGTATGTATCTGCAGCCATTTGCGAAGTCCAAACTGTTTTTGCAAGATATTCTACGTTTACCTGATGACAAATTCCTGTTCCTGGAGGGACAACTCTAAAATTATTGAATGCAGATTGTCCCCACTTTAAAAATTTATAACGCTCGTTATTTCGCTCAAATTCTAACTTAACATTTTTTTCAAATGCGCCAGGGCCTCCAAAATAATCCACAATTACAGAGTGGTCGATAACAAGATCTACAGGAGAAAGCGGGTTGATTTTTTTAGGATCACCACCCAATTTTTTCATTGCGTCTCTCATTGCAGCTAAATCAACAACCGCAGGTACGCCTGTGAAGTCTTGCATGAGAACTCGCGCGGGGTAAAATGAGATTTCGCGTGTGTTCGAGGATTTTTCTAAGCTGAGTAAAGCTTGGATATCGTCAGCAGAGACGCTAATAGAATCTTCGTGTCTTAAAAGATTCTCTAAAAGAACTTTCAGAGAAAAGGGAAGCTTTTTAATATTGGGATGATTAATCTTTTGTATATTAAATATTGTATAGTTTTTGGGACCAACTTTTAAAGTCGTTTTTGTCTTAAAGCTGTCTTTGGATTGGATAAGCATGTTTACCTCTGCGAAGTCATACGTTAATGAAAACAAAATGAATAATGTATTGAATCATTATCGCAGTTAAAAGGCAAGACTGTGGTGAGTTGCAATTAATACGTTTCGCGAGTTGTTAGGCGGTTAGGGGTATATTAAAAACTATCTTAGAATTGACTGCGAATTGACCAAAGCTCAGGAAATAGGGGTTGAAAGAGAGTCTTTTTTAAGTACTCTGCCCCGGGAGATCCTCCTGTGCCCATTTTTACTCCAATAGTTCGTTCCACCATTTTGACATGCCTGTATCGCCATTCCTGTAATCCCTCATCTAAATCTACAAGTCTTTCACAGAGTTGGCTCAAAAGGGGATTCGTCCTGTAGATATCAATAAATATTTTTTGTAAGTCTTCTGAGTCATGGTGAACTTGCTTAAAATCCCTTTTCAAAATATTCTCAGGAACGTTGTAACCTTCTTTTTTTACAAGTTTAAAAAAACTATCATAAATTGTTGGTGATTCAAAAATGGCTTTCAAGTCTTGTGCATGTTGAGGCTCATTTTGAAAGTGCTGTATCATACTTTCTTTTTTTGCTCCCAGTAAAAATTCAATCTTTCTAAACTGAGCAGACTGAAATCCACTTGACGTCGAAAGTAAATTTCTAAAAGAAGCAAATGAGAGTGGCGTCATGGTTTCTAGAATATCAACTTGTGCAACTAGAGTTTTAAAAATAGTTAAGATTCGCTTCAGAGTAGCAAGGGAGCGATGAGTTTCTCCTTGGTTAAACAGATTTTGTAAAAGGTAGATTTCGTGTAAGACTTGCTTAAACCAGAGTTCATAAACTTGGTGAATGACTATAAAAAGCATTTCATCGTGTTCTTTACCTTCGGATTTAGTTTTTTGAAGTTGAATAAGTTCATCTACTTTAAGGTACTGGCCGTAGGTCATTGACATTTTTGTCTCCATGTTTTCTAAAAAGTATCACGTAGTTTGCGTATGGCAACAAAAGTTTCAAATTCTCCCTGCGGCTGTTGACGGTTTGCGTTTTCAACCGATTTGGCTAAGTATTTTGCTCTTAAAAATGGATTTATTTTAAGTTCAAGATCAAGAGTTGTAGGAGAGGATGGAGTATTTGATTTTGACAGTAACTCATCTCGTCTATTTTTAAGGTCTAAGTTACCAGGTTCAAGTGAGAGGGCAAACTCAGCATTTTTGAGAGAGTATTCGTGGCCAAAATAAATTTGAGTATTTGTAGGTAACTGCGCAATTTTTTGAACAGACTCATACAGTTGATGATAGGTTCCCTCGAAAAGTCTACCACACCCACATGAAAAAAATGCGTCGCCCGTAAAAAGGAGATTCGCAACCTTGAAGTGGTAAAGAAGATGTTGTGTGGTATGGCCCGGTGCGAACAAAATATGTATAGGAATGGAATCTATAAGAATCTTTTCTTCTCTCTGTATATCAATTTCATGTGTAAGCCCAGGTATGCGGTCCTTGTCATATTTGTTTCCATATATGGGAATTTTAAATTTTTGTTGAAGATCTATATTTCCGCCAACATGGTCCCAGTGATGGTGTGTTGTCAGGATGGCAGTGGGTGTGAGTTGTTGAGCTTCAAAAAAATCTAACAATGGTTTTGTCTCACAGGCGTCTATGATTAAACAAGTACGGTTGGATTGAATAATGTAACTGTAGTTATCCTTGTAACAAGGAATTAAGGTGACATTAAGTTTCGTCATAAACTCTCCTTCCCGACTTTGGCAGTGACTGACTCTATTCATTTGCAGTCTAGAAGTATGTCTAGAAATAGAATTTTCTAACAGACATCTGATGCTTTCATAACATGAATATTCGAAAAATCCTTATACTATAATAACAGAACGTGAAAGCAACAAGTCCGGCTGCGGCTGACTTTTCCAGGAGGGGGGAGTTTTGAAAACAACAGTGATACTTTGCATTTTTATGCTCATGATGAGTGTGAATGCTTCAGATCGAGTTATCTATGGTGAAGATGACAGAAAAGATATTTTTAATTCACCAGAGGCATGGCAAGAAAAAGCACTTTCAACAGTAGCCTTGATGAAGAGTTCAACTTTATCTAATGCTGCAAATGGAAAGCTTAAAGTTGGGGGCTCAAACTATGGTAGCTCTTATAATTTGTGCGCAGACGAGCCATTTAGAAACCAAACAAGTGCAGCTTTTTGTTCAGGCTCACTAATAGCTGCGGATATCATTATGACGGCAGGTCATTGTGTCAGATCGCAATCGTCATGTAATTCTACTCGGTTTGTTTTTGGATGGGGGTACTACACTCCAAATGATGATTTAACTTTAGTAGATGCGCTCAATGTATATTCGTGTTCAAGCTTGATTGTATCAGAAGAGGATGGATCATCTGGGGCGGACTACGCTCTCGTTAAACTCGATCGACCTGTTATTGGATATCAGCCATTAGAGATTCGAAGAGATGGAGTTGTGTCGTCAGGAGACTCTCTTGTTGTGATTGGCCACCCAGCAGGCATTCCTACGAAAGTTTCTGGTGGGGCTAGTGTAAGAAGTGTCGCTTCGGGGTATTTTGTTGCAAATTTAGATACATACGGAGGGAACTCTGGTTCTGCAGTTTTTAATGAACAGACTGGGGTTGTCGAAGGAATTCTTGTTCGTGGTGTAGCAGACTTTGTTTACAGTAACGGATGTAGAAAATCGAACGTGTGTGCAAATGATGGATGTCGAGGAGAAGAAGTCACTCGAGTCGATGCAGTTTTAGAACATATCCCACAGTAAATTAATTTTTTATAGTTTATAATCAGAGAGCGTTTTACAGAGCGCTCTTTTTTTTATATGTATATACCTATGAAAATTCTTTTTGTATGTACTGGAAATATTTGTAGAAGCCCGACAGCTCATGGGGTTTTAAGAGATCTCGCGTTAAAGCAGGGGGTAAATCTTGAGGTTGATTCTGCTGGCCTACTCGATTACCACGAGGGCGACAACGCAGATCCCAGAACCATCGCTGCGGCCGCACAGAGAGGCTATGATCTAACAGATATTATTTCTCGTCCGGTTGAGAGGGATGATTTTTATAAATTTGATTATATATTTGCAATGGACACCGGCCACCTCAAAGCCTTGAGAGAGCTTTGTCCTCCATCTTTGATTGAGCATAAAAAGATTCAGCTTTTTATGGATTATTCACAAAGTTACAAATCACAAAGTGTTCCTGATCCTTATTATGGAAGAGGTGATGGTTTTGAACTTGTGCTCGATATGATTGAAGAGGCAAGTTTAAACTTTTTAAAAGCACTCCGGTCGGATTAGTTATTTTTTCTTGATTTTACTAGATAGTTTTTCTGGAAACTGCCCTGTCTTTTGATACCCATCTAACAGTTGGTGTAGTTTAACTCTGCAAGATCCTCCACACGCCCCAACACCAGCCGTCGTACTGTCGAATATTTTGTTAAGAGTATTTGCACCATTTTTAATGGCATTTTCAATGGTTGCACGATCAACACAGTTACAATAACAAATGGTTTCACTTTTTGGCTTTTGTCCCATGATGCTTTAAAGCGTACCCTAATCCCTGAATAGAATCATGTTTAATCTTGTCGATGCTCATATTTTGGACGTAGGCGCCTGCTGCATAGAGGTGACCTCCTCCTCCAAAGCTTTCTGCTGTTGCTAGTACTTCAACTGTACCTTTACTTCTAAAGCTTAGTTTAAATTCACTGAGATTAATCTGCCGAACAAGTACGGCGGCTTCAATTGTGTCAATGTTCATAACCATATCAATGAGGTCTTTGGTATGATCTTTATTAAGATCGAGTGTTATGAGATCTTTATCGTCTATTTGAAGGTAGGCTATTTTGTCGTTCTCATGAAACTCAACAGAATTAAGACTCTTTGCCATAAAGAGGAGTTTATTTTTTGAAAAGTCACCAAATAATGCTCGGTGAATTTTTTCTGGCTCAATATTATACTTCAAGAGATCCGCCGCTATGAGATGTGAGTTAGAAGAGTTTCGAATGTATCGAAACATATGAGTATCAAACACGAGGCTTGTGTAAAGTGCTTCTGCAATCTCTCCATCTAAGGGGATTTTTAACAGTCGAATCAGATCATAGGTAAGCTCGCCTGTGCTTGCCGCTTTTGTATTAATTATGGAATCTGGAGTCGGCTGTGGTCCTTTTGCAAGTATAGGGTGGTGATCTAGAAAGATAATAGATTTACAGTGAATTTCAAGTTGTTGATAGAGGGGAGAAATTAAGCGTTTATCGTTAGTATCAAGGATAATTGCACAGTCATAGTTAGATGTAAGAGAGTTGAAGATTTGGATATGTTTTTGTGTATTTAAAAAATCATACTTTGACGGTGCTTTATCTAAATTTATTATTGAAACTTTTTTATTTAGCTTTTTTAGTGCATAAAACAATGCAAGCTGTGACCCTAATCCGTCTCCATCAGGTTCTTTATGAGTGGTCAGCAAGATAGACTGAGATGAGCTGATGATGTCGGACACTTTTTGTAGGTTATTCATTCTTATTCTTATCGTTTTATTTGATCTATTAATGAAGCCAAGCCAAGAGAGATTAGACTCATGGCGAGGCTTGTCTTTATGACCTAAGTCAGATAATTCAAAGCTAGATGTGCAATTCCTAGAAATGCAAAGAATCCAAAAGAGTCTGTTACAAAAGTTACAATAACTCCGCTACCAGACGCTGGATCCCAATTGAGTTTTTTGAGAAAAATTGGAACAAAGGCGCCCATTGCAGAAGCAATAATTGCATTAAACAACATTGCGATACCAATTACATAGCCAACAAGTAGGCTATCTTTCCATAGGTAGACAATAAAACCTGCCAATAGACCGTTTTGTAATCCGATAATAGCTCCAACAGAAAGTTCCTTCATGGCAGCTTTTGTATATGTTGTAAAATTAAAATCTCCTGTCGCTAAACCACGAGTTACGACAGTTAGAGTTTGGATTGCTGTATTTCCACCAATACCTGCCACGATGCTATTTAAAGAGGCCAGTACAATCAATTGGCTCATGGTGTTTTCAAAAATTGAAATAACTGAGCTGGATACTATAGCGAGCATGAGGTTTAGAACCATCCATGGAGCTCGGTTTTTAACTGAAAACAAAACTGAGCTATAGACTTTGTCATCTTCTTGAAGACCTGCGCTTGCATAAATATCTGCGGTAGCTTGTTCCTGAATGAGATCAACTACATCATCAACAGTTATTATTCCTTTTATAGATTTGGATTCATCTACGACCGGTAGAGCAATAAAGTCGTAGTGGCTTACAAGTTCTGCTACTGTTTTCTCCGGCGTGGTTGTTGTAACTGTAACAACCTCTTTTTTTAAAATAGACTTCAAAAGTGTTTGAGCAGGTGCCGCTACAAGTTCTCGAAGAGACAGGACTCCCATAAGTTTTTGTTCTGCATCTACACAGTAAATGTAGTAAATAGAACTTTCCTGAGATCTTTCTCTGATTTTTTCAATCGCTTCTTGTGCTGTGATCTCAACAGGAAGAGTAAATGTCTCAGTCGACATAATTCTTCCAGCCGACCCTTCTGGGTAATTCAAAAGTTGAAGAAGCCTATTTTTTTTTGAAATGGGCATTAAATCCAAAAGATGATGTTTTGAATTTTCATCTGGAATTAAGTTCAACAAAAAGGCAGCTTGATCTTCTGAGGCCTGAGATATGATTTGAAATATTTTTTGGACATCAAGTATTTGCAAAACAGATTGAGCTTGATTTTCTGGAAGAGCAACTAAGACCTCATGTGCTTTATGGATGGCGATAAGAGCTTCAATGAGATGTCTGTTTTCATGATCGTTAAAAAGTGTAAACAGTTTTGCAATGTCTGGAGCCTGAATTTTTAAAAGAATGGCCTTAAGCGATTTACTGTTTTTTCCGCCCAGGAGTCTTTTAATAATCGAAATATTCACGGAATTAAGAGTCATTTTAAATCCACTTCATCAGGTTTACGGCCAGTTTTTTAGCCGGTTTTTTATAAATCCTCTAAAATTAGCCCCAACTAATTTTAGTTGAAGTCCGCGTTTAAATTGATTATAAACGACGTTTTTGCACAAAACATATTATTGAGTCAGGCTTTTGAATTCAACCCCAAAAAGGATAGGTCGTAAAATCAGAAGCCGCTTTATTGAATATTAATATGGAATGGAGATGACATGAAGGACCAAAACATACCAATTACATTGCGTGGAAAGCATAAACTTGAAGAGGAACTCAAAAACCTACTTTCAGTAGAGCGTCCCGCTGTCATCAAAGCCATCGAAGCTGCTCGTGAAAATGGAGATTTGTCTGAAAATGCAGACTATGATGCCGCTAAAGAACGCCAAGGCTGGATCGAAGCTCGTATTCAGGAAATCCAGGGGCGTATTGCGGGTGCAGAAGTTATTGATACATCTAAATTAAAGTCGGATACCGTTATATTTGGGGCTACAGTTACACTACTTGATGTTGAAGAAGATAAACAAACAACATATCAGATTGTAGGACCAGAAGAAGCCGATATTCAGCTGGGACGGCTATCCATAATGGCGCCTCTTGCACGTGCACTGATTGGAAAAAAAGTGGGTGACATATGTGAGGTAAAGGCACCAAACTCAATTAAAGAATACGAAATCAAAAAGCTAAAATTTGAATAAAGGCTTTTTGAGAGGGAGGGGATGTGTCGGAAAACTCTTCAGATCAAAAGCTAAAGGAAAAGTTAACTCGAGCTGGGCAAAAACCTGGTGCCGAAGAGAAGGTTCATAAGAAGTTCTTTGATTATTTTAAGAAAAATGAATCTAATATTTCATTTGGCCGTCAGTTGGAGCAGATATACGACTTATTATCCTCCAAAAAGCTTAATAAGCAGGATAAAGCCCTCATTATTGGGACCTTACTCTATTTTATAAACCCCTTTGATATCTTGCCAGACATCACTCCCTTTGTAGGTTTTATAGATGATATGTCTGTAATAGCCTTAGTTTACAGGTATTTGAGCAATAGAGCGGCAGAAAGCGAAGGGCAGCCAGAGCCAGAAGAGGATTCTTCAGAAGATTCTTAAATCCCCCTTTTTTCAGGTAGACATTCTGCGATTTCCTTATTAAAACAAACACCTTCAAGTTGGATAGGCCGCGGCAAACAGTCATTTCAACACCGGTAGACTCGATGTCTATCGCAAAAAGAAAAGGGTTTTAAAAGATGAAACGTATTACTTCACGTTTTAAATTACAAAGACGTCTCGGAGTTGAACTTCCTGGATTGGGAAAAGCAGGAGCTCTTGCTCGTAAGCCATATCCACCAGGTCAGCACGGGAATAAAAGAAGAAAATACTCTGACTACGCGCTTCGATTAGAAGAAAAGCAAAAAATCAGAGCAAACTATTGCATCAGTGAAAATCAATTAAGAAGATTTATCGGACAAGCAAAAATGGGTCAGGTAACAAACTGGACAGCTAAACTTGCTGGAATGCTTGAGTGCCGTCTTGATAACGTTGTGTTCAGGCTCGGACTTGCTCCAAGTATTTTAGGTGCTAGACAACTTTGTACACACGGTCACGTTCTTGTAAACGGAAAGAAAGCAAGAACTGCATCTATGACACTAAAAGTAGGTGATAAAGTAACTTTAACTGCAAAAGGTTTCGGTTCACAAAATTACTTACAAGTAAAAGATGCTGCAAGACTCGAACTTCCAGATTATCTCAAAAAAGAGGGAGCTGAAGCTTCAACAGTAGGTACAGTAACAGCTGTTCCTGGTCTTGAGCACATTCCATTTCCTTTTGATGCGGGTCTGTTTACAGAGTTTTACGCAGCTAAGAGTGTTTAATATTTCAAAAGACTTTAAGTCCTATGGATTTAAATTAGACTTTAAAAAGGCAACCCGAAAGGTTGCCTTTTTTATTTGGACTCTCTAAACTAGCTACCTACTGGAGACTCTCTATGAATTTAACCGCAGAAGATTATCGCCCGTCACCTGATCCGATTATTGAATTTAAAAATTGGTTTGAGAAGGCAAAAAACTCTATGGAACCTGAGCCAACGGCGATGTCTTTGGCAACTCTAGATAAAGACAGTAAGCCAAGAGTTCGAGTTGTGCTTTGTAAAGATTTTGATGAAAGTGGTTTTGTTTTTTTTACGAACTATGACAGTAACAAAGCCAAAGAACTAGAAATAAAACCCTATGCATCTTTGAGTTTTCATTGGAAGACTCTAGAGTTACAAGTCCGCGCAGAAGGGAAAGTTCAAAAAACTTCTCGTCAAGAATCAGAATCCTATTTTGATTCCCGTCCACGTGAGAGTCAGATTGGGGCTTGGGCCTCATCGCAAAGTAGAGTTTTGAATACACGCAAAGATCTCTTGGATAAATACAAAGAGTATGAATCAAAATTTGATAAGAAAAAAATTGTTTGTCCGCCGTTTTGGGGAGGATATCGAGTCATACCGGATTATTTTGAGTTTTGGATAGGAATGCCGGGGCGTCTTCATAATAGATTTCAGTATATGAAAGACAAAAAAATGGGATGGGTTCTAACACGGTTGTATCCTTAATGGACGTTGATGCAGTTTATCTAGTGCTTATAGGCTTAGCTTTTATTGCGGGCTTCATAGATTCTATTGCTGGTGGCGGCGGTCTTATTACAATTCCTGCAGTAGCTTTAGTTCTTGGCAGTCTTGATGCTCAGACTATTGGTACAAATAAAGTTGTCGCTGTTGCAGCTGCAGGGTTTGCTTTTTTAGTTTACTTGAAAAAGGGCTTTTTTAAACTTAAAGAAGGCTTGCTATTTACTGCATTTATTGCGGTTGGCTCATTTTTAGGCAGTCTCTCTGCGCCATTTGTGCCAGCAATATACTTTAAATATTTTTTAATTGTATCCGCTCCACTGGTACTTTGGATTATATTTAAAAGAAGTTTTTGGCTTAGCCGAGCTCATGCGGTTCATTCTCCGTATCAATTTATACTTATTATCACATCTGGATTCTTGTGTGGTTTTTATGATGGAATTTGGGGGCCGGGAGGGGGTACATTTATGTTGCTCTCACTACTGGTTCTCGCAAACCAACCTCTCATGACAGCGATTGCAATTTCAAAATTTGCTAACTTAATATCAGCGGGAAGTTCTCTAAGTGGTTATGCTTTGCAGGGGTTAGTAGTATGGAAAATTGGAATTATGGCTTTTATTCCTGCGATGTTGGGGGCACTTATGGGGGCTCAGTTAGCATCTCAGAAAGCAGAAAAAATTGTACGACCAATTTTAGTTGTCGTAGTTGTTTTACTACTACTCAAAATTTATTTTGATTAAATTTAGTAATTTAACATTTGTAGGAAGAATCGAACCCATAAAATGAGAAGCGTGAATACGCCAATTCCAAAAATGCCTCCACGCCACATAAGTTTATTTCCAAACATATGAATACCAGCGTGCATATATCTTGCTGCAACAAATATCCAAGAGAGTATGACGGTTATTGAATCTTGTTTTCCATAAAGAAGAATGAATGGGATCAACGCATAAAATAGAATAGGAAGTTCAAATAGATTGATGTAATGTCGAGAGGCTGTTTGAACATCTACTGGAACTTCATATTCATTCTTGTAAGTTTTAAAATATCTCACATCTACTTTTTTGCTGCGAATTGCTTTGAATCTACGAGCGCTCATTACGCCAAGGACTAAGAAATTTAATAAGATTAATGCAAAAACAGGATATAGAATTTGAAGCTCTACTGGCATCGCTCTCCCCAAATGAAAGTTGGTGGCCCTGGTCAGACTCGAACTGACACGTACTTGCGTACACTGGATTTTGAGTCCAGCGCGTCTACCAATTCCACCACAAGGCCACGAACCACTTTTTTAAGTGTTTCTTACATAAAGATCAACTTATTGTTTTTTAATAATATTCTGATTTAATTATTCGTTTTTATATTATGGGGACGCGTCTAATTAAAAAAACTGTTATGTGGTAAACCAGGTGAAGAATGAAACGTATCTAGAGTTTCTCTGCGATTGTCTTTAGGCGTGCAGTTGCTTAAGAGTTGATCGCACCTGTTCATGTAAGATTGATTTGATGTAGTTTCTTTGTCTTTAAGGCTTTTTCTTTGGTCAGGTGTTAGAGCACATCCTATGCCTGCTAGTACAAGCACAAGAAGGAATATCCATAAAAATGTGTTTTTGAGCATTTTAAATTGATCCTATTGCAAAAAAAAAGCCCCCTGTCGGGGGCTGATGAGGTCATGCTTGCCAATTAGAAAACAGAACTAAGGGGGGAGGGATGTCCGAGTTCAAATTAGCAAGCAGGTTACCATATAGCAATCGCTGTGCCATGCGAGCGCCGCGTTTTGGGGTAGTAGGTTTTTGAATTCCTGTAAGATCTTCAGTTCAAATATAAAAAAGACCCAGTTTTGGTTTTTGAAAGCAGGAATCTTTGTGAGGTTTTAGGCAAATGAGTAACAAAAAACGGCCCACTGAATACGAATTTTAAGTCATAAATACTTAAACGCAATTCTAGGTGTGTTGAAAAAGCGTGTAAAATCAATTATTTGAATAAATTACATCATCTAAAGCCTCAGGGCACGGCACTTGCTCTTATCCATTCTGGATAAAACTTTCAATGAATGAGGTAAGTTATGAAAGGGTTCTTAATATATAGTCTTGCGATGGTTTTAAGCGTATCTGCTTATGGTCAATCTCAGGTTTCAAAAGAGAATAAAGCTCTTGCAGAGTCTGTTCAGCAACCAGTTATAGAGGTTGTGAATGATCCAATATCTACACAGAGCACGACTCAATCAACGAACGTGAATGTTCAGCAGCAGCCAGTGATTTTGCAGAATCAGCCTACAAATAATGTATTGATTCAAAAGCAGGATACAACGGTTGTTGAAGACTCTCCTCTGGCAGAAAGTAAGGCTGAGGCTTTGAGAAAACAGCGAATTGAAATG
>CAUJDY010000131.1 GCA_963169805.1 Bdellovibrionota bacterium
AAGTTTTCGGATTTATTTTTTGCATAAGCCACCTTAAAAAAGTTGCCAGGCACTTGGAAACATTTCTTTAAAATGTTACCAAGTGCCTGGCACCTTTTTGATGAGAGTGTCTAAAAATAGGACACCTCTCCAAACTTTCCCTCCCTGCCTGCAGAAACAATCGCAAACCGGATGTGTAAAAAGAATTTACACGATTTAAAACTTCAAATCGAAATGAACCCCCATAATCCGGAAAAACAACCAGGTACCTAAAGTCTGGTTCAGAGTGAGCCGAAAGGTATTTGTATGATGAAAGTATTTGCTCTCCTCTCAGTTTTACTTTTTGTTTTCAAGGCATTAGCTGCTGATGAAGGTAAATCAACAGCGCAAGTTCAACAAGAGCGGCTAGCGCTTAAAGAAGCGGAGTACAAAAGAGATTGTAGCGATGACGCAAAGGCAGAAACTGCTAAATGCAAAAAACTTCAATCTGATATCGATAGACTAGAAAATGCCATTGCAGGAATTACCGCCACTGATCCTGACGAAAAGGGCAAAACGGAGTGTAAAGAGGCCAACGACAAATACAACACAGATTATAAGCAATTCATAAAAGACCAAAGAGAGTCAACAGATGCTAACGACAAAGAAGTGCGAGAAACTGAAAAAGAATCTCGTGACGCCAGCGTAGAGTGCCAAGAAAAAGTTCGGGAACTCGAAAACCAAATTGCCGCTGAAAGTGAAAAAATGCAAGAGGCACTCGATGCCATTGAAAAGCAACTCGAAGAAGAAGACTCTGCAAAAAACGAGCAACTTAAAGGTACAGTGGGAGAGGCTCAAAAAATCTCCTCTGAAATTATAAGAATTTTGGGAACAGAGCAGGTTGCTGTTGAAAATAGTTTTAAAGCAGCAGAGAGAAAACTTGTGATCGAATGTCAAAAAAGTGTCAATGCAGCTCTGGCAGAAGCGCGCAAATTTATAAGCGAGAGACGCAGAGCTCGTAATGCGGGCGTTTTAAAGTTTAGTTCTGTGAACGGTGGCGGCGGTGCACGTAGCAAAGATCAAGTGGATGCCCAAGCTATTGTGGATCAAGCCTATGAAACCTGCAGATCCGAACTTAAAAACTTACAAGAAGCAAATGATCTTCAACTTCAAACCCTAGACGATCGCCTCCGTGATCTCAAGAATGCAGAAGCATCGCTCAAAGGCGAGATCAGCAAAATTAATCAAGAACTACAAAATAGTCCTAGCAAAAAACTAAGAGAACAAAATAAAATTCTTCAAAAGTCGACAGAGGCTATCTCTAGATTGACCACTCAACTTGCACAACAGCGGCAGAACTGCGCAAGGGAATTAGCCGCTCTTGATTCACAAGCCAGAGAACTTGTGAGCAAGTCTAAGGCAGAGGCCGATGATGTTGAACCTATTGTAAATGTATTTAGTGAAGCCTACGGCGCTTGTTGTAATAAAGGAAACCCCAAAGAAGGTTTTGGTACTAGATACAGTGCGCTCTGCAAAGAAAGCCCAAGCAAAGTTCGCAAAAAGCTAGGCGGTAAGGGTCGCGGCCGAATCTAAAACAACACAGCAAAGATGACACACCTCTTCAATCTCGCCTCGACCTTTTATCAAATTGTCTTCATATTCCAAAAGCGATAAAATTATTATCCTATGAATAAAATTAAAAAGCTTATTGCTCTTGGTATTGGTGTTTTCTTTGGTGGAATTATTCTGGTTGCTTTATTTTTGGTATACGTCTCGTCGACTCTCCCAAAGCTCGTTACAGTCGCAGATTATGATCCTCTCGTAGTAAGTGAAGTCTACGACAGAAACAACGTTAAAATTGGAGAATTTTTTCGCGAAAGACGTACAATTGTTCCATACGAAAAAATACCAGAAAAACTTGTTCATGCATTTGTTGCAGCAGAAGATTCTACATTTTTTGAGCACCAAGGGATTAATTATCTCGCTATCCTCAGAGCTTTTGCGGCCAATCTCAAGGCTGGTAGAAAAGTTCAAGGCGGGTCCACCATTACTCAGCAAACCGCCAAAACACTTTTGCTCTCATCAGAGAAAACATATATTCGAAAAATTAAAGATGTTCTTTTAGCTTATCGAATGGAAGAGAATTTATCCAAACAGGATATTTTGTATCTTTATTTGAATCAGATTTATTTAGGTCAAGGAGCCTACGGAGTTTTAGAAGCCGCAAAGGTCTATTTTAGAAAAGAACTAAAAGACCTCACGGTAGCTGAGGCCGCTATGATTGCCGGATTACCTCAAGCCCCATCGCGCTACTCGCCTATTTACCAACCACTAAGAGCCAAAGAACGCCAAAAGTACGTTCTCGCACGCATGGCCGATGAGGGTTACATTACAAAAGAAGAAGCTCAAAAATTTTCCGATGAGCCTATTACAGTTTTTATTCGCAAAAAGTACGAAGAGGAAGCTCCTTTCTTTATAGAAACCGTTCGCCAACACCTCGTCAAAACTCTTGGTGAAGAACAAGTACTCAACAAAGGTCTTCGCATTCACACATCACTTGATATTCAGATGCAGAAAGAGGCTCAGGAATCCGTTCGAAATGGATTACGCGCACTAGATAAGAGACAAGGCTACCGAGGAGCAGAAAAAAACTTAACAGATCCAAAAGAAATTGCAGACATCCTACTCAAAACACGTAACGACTTGATAGAAGAAAAAAATCAAAAGCGCATTATCTTTAAAGATGGAACAACAGATGGTCCCGGGGCGCTCAACTTAGAACGCAAAGAAGGTCAAAAAAATATTGCAGATTATCTGCCTTTGAACAAAATCATACCAGGTGTCGTTACGAAGATTGACGACGAGTGGGGGCTTGTACACGTACGCTTTGCAGAGAGTAAAGGGCTTATAGATATCGAAACCATGAATTGGGCCAGAAAGCCAAACCCAGATCTGACATCGGATCAAGCTCTTGTTAAAAATCCATCTGAAGTTCTTAAAGTTGGTGATGTTATTAAAATTAAAGCCATCGGAGAGGTTTTCTCTTCCTCAAGAATTACAGACAAACTTGCACAACTCCAAAGACAACAAAAAAAGAATTATAAAAAGCCAGAGGCTCTACCCAACTTCAAAGAGTTTGCAAATTTGGAATTAGAACAAGAGCCTGTTGCAGAGGGCGCTCTTCTCTCTTTTGGTTTAAATTCCAAACATGTTCTTGCAATGGTGGGCGGCTATGACTTTGCAAGAAATGAATTCAATAGAGCTCTTCAGGCTGCGCGGCAAACAGGTTCATCTTTTAAACCTTTCGTCTATGCAGCAGCTCTTGATAGCGGCTTTGCTCCAAACTCTGTTCTTGTGGATGCTCCTGTTGTATATGAGGAGCAAGTTGAGGGGCAAGGAGACGTTGAAGAGGTTAAAAAATGGAAACCTGGTAATTATGATACTAAATTTGGTGGAGATATTTTATTTCGAAACGCCCTCATAAAATCAAAAAACATTCCTACAATTAAAATTTTAGAAAAAGTAGGGGTTCAAAATGTTGCCAGCTACGCACGAAGATTAGGAATATTCTCACCTCTCAACTTGGATTTGTCTTTGGGTCTAGGATCTAGTGGAGTCACTCTTTATGAAGTCACTAAGGCTTTTTCTGTTTTTGCAAACCTTGGCAAAAAATTCTCTCCTATCTTTATTTTGAAAGTAACCAGCGCAAAGAACGAGCCACTACTAGAAAATGTTCCCCTGGATGCACGATATGAAGAAGAGCTTCGACAGTTAGATGAAAAATTTGAGATAGACCGCCAAGCTTACTTAGCAGCTAGTGATGAAGAAAAGAAAAAGTATCCAAAACTTTACTTTGAAGATCCTGAACAGCTTATTTCTCCTCAAACGGCGTACCTTATGAATTCGCTTTTAACAGGCGCAGTAGCAGAGCCCGGAGGCACGGGGGGCGGAGCAAGAGCCCTAGGCAAAACAGCTGCAGGAAAAACCGGGACCACAAATGGTTACTACGATACTTGGTTTATTGGATACACACCCTCCATAGCAACTGGCGTATGGGTTGGTTTTGACCAAGAAAAGACCCTGGGAAAAGGAGAAACTGGCGGAAGAACCGCTCTGCCTGTATGGGTTGATTTTATGCAAGATGCAACAAAAGATATTCCAAATAAAGCTTTTGATGTTCCTAATAATATTGTATTTGTCTCTATTGATAATGAAACCGGAAAACTTGCCTCAGCACAGTCTCAAAGCGTGGTAAGACAAGCTTTTCTTGACGGAACAGAGCCTACGGCACAAAAAGATGATGGCGCCTCTCCTGTCGAACAAGAAGAGCGAACCGATTTCTTCAAAGAGGATTTGAATGAGTAAAGAAAATGTCTCACCAGAAAGCGCAGACCATGAGTTCATAAAACTGCGCGGAGTGAGGCAAAATAATCTCAAAAATATTAATATCGATATCCCTATTGGTTCTTTTACAGTTGTATGCGGACCAAGTGGCTCCGGAAAAAGTTCGCTGGCTTTCGAAACTCTCTATGCCGAGGGACAGAGACGATATATTGAAAGTCTTTCAAACTACGCACGTCAATTTTTAAATAAAAGTCCCCAGCCAGATTTGGACGACATTGAAAACATCCCCCCTGCCATTGCTATTGAACAAAAAAATACTGTCAAGACATCTCGCTCTACTGTTGGAACTGTAACAGAAGTTATTGATTACCTTCGCTTGCTCTATGAAAAACTTGGAATACCCTACTGCCCCAACCACAACACGCCAATTGAGTCTGAAAGCGTATCTAGTTCGACAGATAAAATTATTGACTCACTTCACGGCGAACGCGGCTATATTCTATGCCCAGTCACAACCGAGGGACGGATTCAGGATTCAAAAAAGCTTTTAGCTCTTTTGATGAAAGAAGGATTTCTGAGATATTACTCAAAAGGCGAAGTTAAGGATATTAACTCTAAGACAAAGCTACCTAAAGAAGAGTTTGATATTGTAATCGACAGAGCTGTGTTTAATAAAGAAGACCGCGGCCGCCTTGCTGACTCTATTACACAAGCCTATTTAACCTCTAAGCAACTAAACTCACAATTTACTGGCGGACGCACAAAAATCGTCACGCTTTCAGGAATGACACTTTTGTTTAGTGAAGATCGCTCCTGTAACCAATGCGGCTTTACATTTCCACCAATCTCTTCTCGCCTCTTTAGTTTTTCTTCTCCTCTAGGGGCATGTTCTGTTTGTAATGGATTTGGAAATGTTCTTGAATTAGATGAAACTAAAATTGTACCGAATCCATCAAAATCATTAGCTGAAGGTTGCATTGCACCTTTTGCAATGCCATCAGCAACTCATGATAGAAGAGAATTAAAAAAATTCTGTCTCAAAAATAAAATTGACATGGACACTCCCTGGAAAGATTTGTCTGTAAAAGTACGTAAAACTATTTGGGATGGGAACAAAGAGTTTTATGGAGTTAAAGGTCTTTTTGACTACCTTGAAACAAAAAAATATAAAATGCATGTGAGGGTTTTTCTCTCCAGATTTAAGGCTGCCTTTGAGTGCAAAACGTGCAAAGGCACTCGCCTAAAACCAGAGGTTCAACATATTTTAATTGAAAAAAAATCAATTACCCAAATGTCTCAGATGACTATTGAGGACCTTTTAGATCTTTTAAAAAACTTAAAACTCTCAAACCAAGCAGAAAAAACAACACATGAAGTGTTAAAACAGCTTATATCACGCTTACAATTTTTAAGTGATGTTGGAGTTAGTTATCTAACTTTGGATCGCCATACGCGCACGCTCTCTGGCGGTGAGTACCAAAGAATTAATTTAGCAAATCAATTAGGTATGGGACTCTCTCAAACTCTGTATGTTCTTGATGAACCAACTGTAGGGCTTCATCCAAGCGATAATGACCGATTAATAAGTATTTTAAAAGGACTTAAAGAACTAGGAAACACCCTTGTGGTTGTGGAGCATGACAAAGAAGTCATCAAGGAGTCTGACAGAGTCATCGAAATGGGCCCTGGCTCCGGTTATCTTGGAGGAGAAGTCATGTTTCAAGGAGAGAAAGAATCTTTCTTGAATCAAAAAGACTCTCTGACTGCACACTACATTCGAGACATGAATAGAAAGATTATACTAAATCCTCGCCCCGTAGACCTTGCTCAATATAACTACAAGATAGAGATCACCGGCTGCAAAGGTCATAACCTTAAAAATCTAGATGTTACTTTTCCTTTAAGAAGGTTCGTCACTATCACTGGAGTCAGTGGATCTGGAAAAAGCTCGCTCATTACTCAAACACTTTACCCTGCTGTTGAGGAACACATTACAGGTGAACGAGTAGAAAAATTAGAGTTCAAAAATATAACAGGTTTGGATTTTATCAATAACTGCATTTTAATAGATCAAAAGCCAATTGGTAAGAGTTCTCGCAGTAACCCAGCTTCATTTATGAAAGCATTTGATGAAATAAGAGATATATTCGCATCAACAGATGAGGCGAAACAACGCGGTTGTACGGCAGGGTATTTTAGTTTGAATGTCGATGGAGGACGTTGCCCTGAGTGTAGAGGAGAGGGATATCAATTGATTGATATGGCGTTCATGGATGATGTTAAAATTTTGTGTGATTCATGCCAAGGGGAACGTTATAAAAAAGAGACACTGGAAATCGAATATCGCGGGAAAAACATTTCTCAGGTTTTAAAAATGACAGTGCTTGAGGCAATGAATTTTTTTGTAAACTTCCCGCAAATTCGAAGAAGCCTTATGTACCTCAAAGAGGTAGGTCTTGATTATTTACAGCTAGGCCAAAGCGCGCAAACTTTGAGCGGAGGAGAGTCTCAGCGGCTCAAAATTGCAAAAGAACTTACAAAGTCATCAAATACAAATACGCTTTATATTTTGGATGAACCTACAACAGGACTCCACCCCCGAGAGATTGAACTCCTTTTAGCAGTTCTCAATAAACTCGTAGATGCGGGAAATAGTGTTATTGTGATTGAACATAACATCGATGTTATTAAGCAATCGGACTATCTAATCGAAATTGGGCCTGAAGGTGGGAAAAAAGGTGGGAAAATTTTATTCGAAGGGACACCACAAGAGCTCTCTCGCAAAAAAAACTGTCCTACAGCGCCCTATTTAAAACCATTTTTTAGCTGATATTTCATTGATTGTACGATAGCGTATTTCTCAATGGATGCATTTAGAAAACTTTACGTATATCTCAAACCACACAAGCTTACTTTTGCAGGCGTTATTTTTGCTGCACTTATTATGTCTGCCTGTGAAGCTTCTATTGCCGCCGTTGTAAAAATATTATTTGAAGAAGTTTTTGAAAAAAAAGTCGAAGATAAAAAACTCCTCATTTGCTTATCTATTGTAGGCATTTACTTTGTACATGGCATTTTTAGATTTATTCACTCATTTTACCTCAGGTACACCTCGGATATCATTTGTAATCAGATGCGCCTAGATTTGCAGTCAAAACTGACAAAGTTCACACTCTCATTTCATGCCAAAAATACCGGCGGAGCCTTGATGAGCAAGGTATTAAATGACGTAGGACAAGTACAATATGGTGTTCTTAAAATTACAGATATAGTAAAAGAGCCTTTTACGATTTTATTATCATTAGCTTGGCTCCTGTATCTAGATTGGAAGCTCACCCTTGGCATTATGCTCGTAGCCCCACTGATCTTCACGATCTTAAAGCAACTTGGTAGAAGCGCGCGAAAGTACTCCCTTAAACAACAAGAATCTTTGGAAGAAATAACATCAACATACAAAGAGACTCTTGACGGAATGAGAATCATACACTCGTACAACCTAGAAAATGTTGCGGCATCTAGATTAAAGAGAAATCTAGATAAGTTTTTGAGTCTAAGAAAAATCATTATAACAAGAGAAGAGCTTGCAGGTCCATCAACTGAACTCTTAGCCTCTATTACAATTTCTGGAGTATTCTTTTACGCTGCAACAATGGTGATAAAAGGAGAAACAACAATTGGTTCATTTATGTCTTACCTTACAGCTCTCGCAATCATGCAAGCTCCACTTAAAAAATTGCAAGATGCTTTTGTAAGACTCCAAGGAATGATTGTATCTATTCACAGAGTATTTGATGTTCTAGATGCAAAAGAAGAGGTTCCTCAAATTGCAAACCCTAAACCCTTTCCTCAGAACTGGGATTACATTGAATTTAGGAATATTTCTTTCAAATATGAGGACGGCACCTCAACAATAAAAAACATCAACCTCAAGGTCAAAAGAGGAGAGATGATTGCACTAGTGGGAGAGTCTGGATCTGGTAAATCAACTCTTGTAAATTTATTGGAAAGATTTTATGAGCCTACTTCTGGTGATATCTCTATAGGCGGTGTAAGCATTAAAGAAATGTCTCTGGAGCAGCTTCGACAAAATATTGCCCTAGTAACTCAGGATGTTTTTCTTTTTAACGATACAATTTCTCAGAACATAAAATATGGAAACACCCTCAAGGAAAACATTTCGGTTCAAGCAAGCGCTGAGCTTGCAAATGCCTCCGACTTTGTTGAAAAAATGGAATCTGGCTATGAGACAAAGGCTGGGGACAGAGGCACGCGTCTTTCTGGGGGAGAGAAACAGCGCATATCACTAGCGAGAGCATTCTATAAAAATGCTCCAATTTTAATTCTTGATGAGGCCACAAGTGCCCTCGATTCACAAAGCGAAACAGAAGTGCAAAAAGGAATTGAGCAGCTCACAAAAGGAAGAACTGTTTTTGTAATTGCTCACAGGCTTTCTACTATATTGAATGCAGATCGAATTCTTGTTCTAAAAAATGGCGAAATTTGCGAAGAAGGAACCCACGAGACTTTAATCCAGAAGCAAGGTCACTACTTCAAATTCTACCAACTCCAAACCTAGAACGGTGCCTGGCACTTGGAAACGTTTTATAAAAACGTTTCCAAGTGCCTGGCACCTTTCTTTGGTCCAGCTTTGTCCATATTCTATTCAAGTTGTAAATACTTTTGACGATAAGAATTTAGACAGATTCGAAAGGAAGTAGGCGATGATCAATTGGGATGAGTTTGAACATATACACGTCATAAAAAAACTTAAACACATTTTGGCTTCGTGGTGGAACATAGACACTCTCTTTACAGATGAGAGGGGTGTTCTTAAAGGCTTTCATCAAGAAAAGACCCACTTTAAAAATCCACTAAATAAATATCTTTTTGAAAAAGAACCAGCGCTTGAAAGTCTCCAACAGTTTGTAAACAAAACAATGGAAGACCTTCGACAATCTGGCAATCGTTATGCAATTAAAAAGTTTGATCCGGCTGGCTACGATACGGCAATTGTTCCGATATATATAGAGAACGATTTTGTGGGAACGGTAGTAGCAGTAGGATTTTTTAAGTCTGAAGGTGAAAAAGAAAGAATCAATGAGGTTAGAGAAAGATTTGGCGTATATGGCCTTGCACCTGATCTTATTGAAAAATCAACTTCTCTTATTAAATATATGAAGGACGAAGATAGAAGTCATTTTGTTGAGCTTGTGGAGCTAGTAGCACAAGAGATTGTTACTCTTCATCTAGAAATTTCATCACGCGAAAATAAAATTACAGAGCTTAATAAAGAGCTAGGAGTTCGTTACAAGT
>CAUJDY010000132.1 GCA_963169805.1 Bdellovibrionota bacterium
AAGTCGAGTCATTTCTCCGTCAAAAAAGCAGAAATTTTTTCTGCTGTCCAGACAGGCTCATCCTCGTGGGGATGATGTCCGGATTTTGGATGTGCATAAAAGGACATATTCTTGAGTTTCATAGATATTTTTTTTGCGTACTTGAAAGGAATAATTTTATCTTTCTCCCCCCATAATACCAACACCGGCTGCTGTACTTTTTCAAGGTCATTATAAATCCGTTGATCTCTCAGAAGTGAAAAAGATTTTGTGAATGCCACAACCGCCTCTCGACTTCTATATGGTGAGGCATAATGGTGTAGGCTTTCTTCTGTAATGAGCTCCTTATTATAAATCACGCGCTTCATAATTTGTTTGATGAATCTATCCGTTATCATGGGTTGTATAATGGGAGATAGAAATCCAAAGTTTTTAAGATCAAAAAATGCTATTTTAGGATCAGCAGCCGGTGCAAGTGCTATTACTTTGGGGAACTTGCGCGGTGAGATTTGAGCTAGCCTTAAGGCAATGGCTCCGCCCATAGAGCTGCCAGCAATATAGCAATTATCAATTTTTAGTTTTTTGAGAAGTTCTAAGATAACATCACACTGGCTATCAAGATCATATTTAAATTCTACAGGTTTATCACTAAGGCCAAATCCTAAAAGGTCAATTGCTGTCACAGTAAAGTTTTTGTTGAGGAGAGGAATGAGTCTTCTCCACACATAAACAGAAGCACCGATTCCATGAATTAAAAGTAAGTGAGGTCCTATTCCTTCCTGAATATAGCGCACTTTATGGCCATACACTTCAATCGCATGAAAATCCTGCAAAGGAGGAGGCGGAGATTTTCGAAGCTGGACCAAGATCCAGTAAGATGCCATCAGCATTGCGAATAAAATCAAGAATAAGACAATTGTTTCCCAGTTGAGCAGCATTTTTGTTCCCAAATTGATTCCTAAGGATAGAATTTACTTAGGATATCCTATTTTTAGTAAATTGGAATCCTAACTTAGGTCTGACACATAAATTGTTTAGGATTGGAGTAATCTTAACATATGAGTAATACAAAAGTTATAATAGCTATTTTGAGTCTTTTAATTCCTCTTCACACACTGCATGCAGAAACTTTGATCTCCATTTTTCATACCAGTGATATTCATGGGCACTTCTCAAACACGGACTCGCCTATGAAATTAGGTGGTGTTGCAAGACTCAAATACAAAATGGATCAGTTGAAAAAGAAAAATCAAAATCACATCTTGCTAGATTCGGGAGATTGGACGGAGGGAACTATTTTTTATACCCTCAACTCAGGAGAAGCAAATCACAGACTTATGGAATCCTTCGGTTACGATGCAATAGTGTTAGGAAATCATGAATGGTTAGTTGGCCCCGAAGAAATGTACCAAGGATTTGTAGCTGCCGATTTTAAAGTTCCTGTATTAGGTGCAAATATTCAGTTTGATAAAATTCCTTTGGATATCCCTTTGCAAAATTATATCAAACCCTATCTTGTAAAAGAAATTGGAGGAGTTCGGGTTGGTATTCTTGGTCTATCCACCTTTGAAATTATCTATGATCCGTTTCTAGAGCCAGGACAAATAAATGATCCCATTCGCGTTGCTACTCGCTATGTAAAGCATTTGCGTGAACAAGAAAATTGCCAAGTTGTAATTCTGTTAACTCACACCGGATTGAGAACAGATAAAAATCTGGCTCAATCTGTTCCTGGTATCGATTTGATTGTAGGAGGACATACTCATATTCTGACTCCAAGACCCATATATGTGAATGGGATTCCTATTGTTCATACGGGTTACTGGGCTCAATATTTGGGAGAATACGGCTTACTCTACAAAGATGGAAAAACTCAGTTGGTCAGTCATAAAGTTCATCAGATAGATGAGACTTTGCCAGAAGACTTTTCAACTAAAACTCTTATTCAGGGGTTTGAGAAGAGAGTCATTGAGAAGTTTGGTAATATTTTTGATGATAAGATTGTACGCTCAGATGTGTTTTTGCCTCTTGATAAAACTCTTACAGAAAATACTCTTGCGAATTGGGCAGTCGATGCTATTGCTCAATCTGGGGGAACTTCTCTTGCTCTAGATGTGGGGCAGTATTATAGAAGAGACTTATTTGCAGGGTTTTCATCTACAGTAGATTTTTTCAATTTATTTCCTCATGTGTATTCAAATAAAACGCAGAAGTCGTGGACAATCTATAATATGGAAATCCGCGGATCGACAATGAAGCAATTGATTAACATATTCTCTAAGCTCAATCTTGGTGTCAAAATCAGTGGGGGTAGTTACAGGATTGATGGAGAAGAAACTCTATCTAGCATTAAAGACTTTAACATCAATCAGAAGCCTCTAGAATCTTCTAAGTTCTATAAAATATCAGCTACAAGAGGTGTTCTAGTGGGTCTTGAATATTTGAAGATATTCGGAGCAGATATTGGAATCCGAAAAATAAAGGATACGGGCCTTGAGGCATGGAGAGCGATTAAGTCTGCTGTGCAAGCTCAATCTCCCATTACTGCTGCTAAAACTCGATGGGAGGGGAGAGTTCGAACGCTTCAGCCCGATGTTCATATTCCAGTCGAGCAAATTCACTTCTCAAGAGAGCAAAGTGGACAACTGAAAATCCATTTTACGCTTTTAAATGCGGGAATTAGTGAATTTAAAATTCCAAGTTTTCATTTAAAGGTGGATATATCTCCAAAAGATTCACTGGATGAGAAGTGGGTCAAGTTGATGTTTCCGGAGTATGTGGGAAAAACTCTAAAGGGTGGAAAATCCATACAGATTACAACAACTTTGGATGTTGTGGGGTGGCCTCAGGGTGTCTATCCTGTAGACATAGAATCTTTACCAGTTCCTAAGGAGATTAATGAGGATAACAACAAAGCACAGAGTTATTTTAATCTTTAGGGGCCCAGCTATTGACGGAAGATGTCAAATCTTGTAGTTTCTGACCAACGTAAAGGTCGTAAATGTTCTCAGGAATAATCGAAACGTCTGTGCCATTGTTACAATTTAAAAAGCTTGCAGATGTGTGCCAAATTCAAGTCCAAAAACCACAACATTTTGACGATTTAAAAGTAGGCGATTCTATTGCTGTAAATGGAGTTTGTCTCACGGTAGAAACTTTCAATGAATCCGTTGTGCAGTTTGCGCTGGGCGAGGAGACTCTCAAAATTACAGGTTGGAATGAAAAGATGCCATCAGAGCTAAATGTTGAGCGATCCCTGCGTTTAAATGATCGTATTCACGGCCACATTGTCACGGGTCACGTTGATACAATAGCAAAAGTAACAGCTGCAAATTTTGGTACAGAAGTTCTTGAGCTTCAAATTCAATTACCTAAAGAGTACTTAAAATATGTCTGGAAAAAAGGATCGTTATGTTTGAATGGAGTCAGTTTAACGATTAATGATATTCAAAATGATATTTTAAGTTTCTACTTAATACCTGAAACTCTTAAAAAAACAAATTTCAAAAATATTCAAGTTGGGGACATTATTAATATCGAAACGGATTTAATGGCCAAAGTCATTCTACGCCAAAGGGAGCTTGAATCATGAATACGATTCCAGAAATTATAGAGGATATTCGTCAAGGTAAGATGGTTATTTTGATTGATGATGAAGATCGTGAAAACGAAGGTGATTTAATATTGGCGGCTGAGTTTGCAACAGCGGAAAAAATTAATTTTATGATCCGAGAGGCAAGAGGGCTTGTTTGTTTGAGTTTAACGAACGAGCAAACGCAGCGTATTCAGCTCCCTCAAATGGTTAAAGATGATTTAAATCTATCTCCTAACAAAACAGCATTTACAGTTAGTATTGAGGCCTCTTTTGGTATCTCTACTGGAATCTCGGCTCATGATAGGGCTCATACAATATTGGTTGCATCAAATCCAGGAGCAAAACCCGCAGATATTATAATGCCGGGTCACATATTCCCTATAAGAGCTATAGATGGTGGTGTATTAAAAAGAGCTGGCCACACGGAAGCGAGTGTTGATTTAGCTAGATTAGCAGGGCTTAACCCTGCAGCTGTTATTTGTGAAGTTATTAAAGAAGATGGCTCAATGGCAAGAACCCCTGATTTGATTGAGTTTGCAAAAAAACACAACATCAAAATTGGAACAATTGTCGACTTAATCAGTCACAGGTTACAAACCGAAACTCTTATTCAAGAGGTAGCTCACGCTCAACTGCCGAATCATTTTGGAGCTAATTTTGAAGTGAAGGTGTTTAAATCACTGGTGGACGGCAATGAGCATGTTGCTCTTGTAAAGGGAGATATTTCTAACGGCGAGCCTGTTATGACTCGCGTGCATTCAGAGTGTATGACAGGTGATGTGTTTGGAAGTTTGCGGTGCGATTGCGGCCCGCAGTTGCGAAAAGCCTTAGAAAAAATTGAAGCAGAAGGTCGTGGTGTCTTGTTATATTTACGGCAAGAAGGTCGTGGTATTGGATTGGTTAATAAAATCCGTGCTTACGAGCTTCAAGAAAAAGGAATGGACACTGTTGAGGCCAATAAACATCTTGGGTTTAAATCAGACGAAAGAGATTATGGGATTGGAGCCCAGATTCTACGATCATTAGGCATCTCGCAGATCCGTCTCATGACCAACAATCCATCAAAAAAAGTTGGGCTCAAAGGGTATGGACTCGAAATTGTAGAGCTTGTTGCATTGGAAGTACCTGCATCCGCAGAAAATTTAAAATATTTGAAAACAAAAAAAGAAAAAATGGGACATACGCTAGATATAGATGAGTCGCATCTTTTGAATTAAGGATATTTCAGTGAAAATTGCAGTTGTTGTTGGAGAGTTTAATAGAGAAGTTACAGAAAAACTTGAAGCTGGAGCCTTAGAGGTCTTAAAGCTTCGCAAGGTTAAGCATGTTTATGTATCACTAGTTCCTGGCGCTTATGAAATCCCTCTTATAGCTAAAGCCTATTTAGATAAGGGCGTAGATGCAGTAATTGCTTTAGGAGCTGTGATTCGCGGTGAAACCACACATTATGATTATGTTTGTAGTTCTGTTGAAAGAGGGTGTTCTCAGCTCCAGTTAGAGTATAAAAAGCCGGTGGTGTTTGGTGTTCTTACAACTGAAAATGAAGAGCAAGCTTTTGACAGAGTGGGCGGAAAACACGGACATAAAGGGATGGATGCTGCGGATGTGGCCATTCGAATGGTAGAAGAGCTAAAAAAAATTAAAAAATTAAAAAAATAAGGAGCATTCATGCAGATAGAGAATAAAATAAATGATCAGCAAGCCATTACACCTCAATATATTTTGAGCCAGTTGGAAACTCGAGTGACTGAATATAATGCAAAAATGATTTTGAAGTCGGCATTAGTAAGTACCGGTCTTGATGCCACATATACAGAGGCTCTTGATAAAGACCAGTCTCATAGCTTATGCCTTGCGCTAATTAAAAAAGGTGGACCTGCTTTTCAAGTGGGAACTGAAATCTACAGAAAATACCTCAAAAATTAATATCTTGTAAGAGTTCTTGTTCAGTCATAAATTCTAATGAAATGGCTGAAAATAAAGAAATGTACTCAGTTAACGACAAGTTAGAAAAAAGAAAGAGAAAGCGTGAAATCCTATTAGCGATTTCGATGAGCCTTCTCTTTTTGGTTTTGACGTTTATTGAAATTCGGCTGGCTTATTTGAGTCGTGAATTGCCGTTCATGCACTCTATATTTTTCTTTGGACTCGTAAACTTTAATATTGTTCTTCTGTTGTTCTTATCTTTCTTAATATTCAGAAATCTCGTAAAAACATTTGTAGAAAAAAGCGGAAAGATAATTGGAAGTTCTCTTAAATCTAAACTAATAGCGGCATTTACTGCGTTTTCTGTTGTACCAACCATGCTCATGTTTTTCATATCTGTTTTCTACATCAATTCGAGTTTTGAAAAATGGTTTTCTATTAAAACATCCTACGTATTAAGAGATACACTCGAAATTACAAATAATTTTTATCTCAATTCCAAACAGAAAAATTATCATTTTGCTAATAAAATAGCAGAGCAAATTGAGCAAAAACCTCTAGGTCAAATTAAAAGTACACTAAAGAATCTCAGACAAACGTTTAGCTTGGATATTGTTGAATTTTATCCTGCTCTTTTTGGTGAAAGATGGATGGATCTTGCAGATGAACGTTCTTTGCCTGGAGAGGTTCCAAAGGTTTCTATGGAATTTCTCGAAAAAGGCATATCAAAAGGTGCAGATTCTTCTACTTTGCATCACTTTCAAGAGGGAAGTTTGATTCGAGTGATCGTCCCAGTTAACTATTTCTCAGAAGCTCAGTTTAAGACTGTCAGGGGCGCTCTTGTTGTTTCTACTTTTGTGCCTATCTCATTAATTTCTAAAATGGACGAGATTCGGGCAGCTTACGATAACTTTAAAGACATTAATCCCCTTGTTTACCCAATCAAAACAATCTATCTGATTCTTCTTGTTTTGATGACGCTTGTCATACTCTTAGGAGCAACGTGGTTTGGGTTTTATTTGGCAAAGCATTTAGCCACTCCTCTAGCGCTACTAGGAGATGCCGCTGGAAAAATTTCTAAAGGAGAGTATGAAACTGTTCGTATTGATTCTGGATCAAGAGAAATCAATCAATTAGTAACAAGTTTTAATCAGATGACAGAATCGCTATCTCAGTCTGAAAAAGAAATTAAAGAGGCAAATAAAAACTTAAAAACAACTCTAGAAATTTTGGACGAGCATAATAGGTATATTGAGGTTGTACTGTCTAATGTGAGTGCCGGAGTTATATCGGTAGATGCATCTGGAATGATAACAACTCTGAATCCAAGGGCAGCTGAGCTTCTTAAAATTGACTCAAAAGAGTTTGTAGGACGAAACGTCCTAGATATTCTCAAGGGAGACCATCTCTCTATCTATAACGGAATGATAGATCAAATAAAGCAGCAAAAGGCGCGTAGTTTGCAAAAAGAAGTGCGTTTGCAGATAAAAGAGAACTCTCTTCTCATGAAGCTCACTCTTACTTTATTGAAAGATGAAAAGAATAACGACTTGGGATTAGTTTTAGTGTTTGATGATCTTACAGAGCTCATTAATGCTCAGAGAGCCTCAGCTTGGAGAGAGGTTGCTCGTAGAATTGCTCACGAAATTAAAAATCCTCTTACGCCTATTAAATTATCTGCCCAGAGATTAGAGAAAAAATTTGGTGATGTTGTAAAGGATCCTGCCTTTCAACAGTGCACAGATATGATTATACGGCAGGTAGATGATTTAAAAAATCTTGTAAATGAATTTAGCCAGTTTGCAAGATTGCCTCAGATTCAGCCTAAGCTTGGTGCGTTTAATAAGGTTGTCGATAATGCTCTTGTTCTATATTCAACAGGGCATAAGAATATCCAATTTGAGTTTAAAGCAGATTCTAGCTTGCCAGATTTTGAGTTTGATCCCGATCAAATTGGCCGAGTTTTAACGAATCTTTTGGAAAATGCTGTCGATGCCGTGAAAGATGAGGGTTGTGGCAAAGTTGAGCTTTCTACTCATTTTGACTCTCAAGTTGGTGTTGTAAAATTGAGGTTAAAAGATAATGGTTGCGGAATACCAATTGATATGAGAGATCGTATTTTTGAACCTTACTTTAGTACACGTGAAAATGGAACAGGGCTGGGATTGTCCATAGTAAAAAGAATTGTCGAGGACCACAATGGGTTTATTCGTGTGACATCGAATCAACCTAAGGGAACTGAGTTTGTCGTTGAGTTGCCTCTGCTAAGAGCAAAAACAATCACATCTGATGAAAAGATAAATATCTCATTGGAGAAAAAAAATGATTAAGCAAAAACACAAAGTGTTAATTGTAGATGATGAAAAGCCGATATGCGAGGTATTGTCTGCCTCATTGTTAGATGAGGGATATGAAATTGAAATTGCAAACGATGGAGAAAAGGGCCTTAAGGCCATTGAATCTTTTCAGCCAGAGGTAGTGCTTTTAGATATTTGGATGCCTGGTAAATTGGATGGTATTGATGTTCTTCAGGCTGCTAAACAAAAGTTTCCTTTAGTAGACTTTATAGTCATGTCTGGTCACGGGACAATCGAAACTGCTGTCAAGGCAACAAAGTTAGGAGCATGGGACTTTGTTGAAAAACCACTATCTAGCGATAAGATATTTATTCTTATCAAGAACATCATCAGTTTTCAGCAAGAGCGAAATGAAAAGCGAGCATTACTCAATAAGCTCAGAAAGAATTTTGCGATACTTGGTCATTCACAAAGTATTCAAGAGCTCAAAAAAAATATCACAAAGGCAGCTTCGGCTACAAAGCCAGCTTTTGTCGAGGGACCAATTGGTACTGGAAAGACATTAGCTGCACAAAATATTCACTATCTAAGCGAGAGAGCAAGCCAACCATTTGTTGAAGTCAATTGTAAATTAGTTCCTCAAGATCTCATTGATATGCAGCTCTTTGGGTTTGATAAAAAACATCTTATTGGTATTGAAGAAGTTCAGAAAGGTCATTTAGATTTAGCCCAGAACGGAACTATATACCTCAAAGAAATTTCTTATCTGAATGAAGAGACTCAGAGGAAAATACTCAAGTTGGTTCAAACTCACTCTTTCACAAGAGTAGGGCAATCTAAAGCAATTTCGTGTGATGTTAGATTGTTGCTTTCATCGACGCATGATTTGAAGCAGAGAGTGAAGTCGGGAGAGTTTTTATCTGAACTGTATTCTGCGATATCAGAGTTCACTTTGTTTGTGCCCGCACTGAAAGATCGTAAGGATGACATTCCTGTTTTAATTCAGCATTTTAGTGATTTTTATGCCCAAGAGAGCGGAACTCGTGCAAAAATATTTGATACAGATGCTATTGAAGCTTTAATGCGATATACATGGCCAGGACATGTTCGTGAATTGAAGAATTTTATCGAGCGAGTGTATATTTTGTTAGAAGATGACCGAGTGACGGCTGCGCTGTTAGTTGAAGAGGGGCTCATTGCTGGAGGAAACCAGGAGGCAATGCACGCATCCCAACTTAAAGTGGCTCGTTCTATGTTTGAGAAACAGTATATTTTAAGGAAGCTTGAAGAAAATAATGGAAACGTTAGTAAAACTGCGGAAATGATTGGATTAGAGAGAAGTCACTTGCACAGAAAGATGAAAACTTACGGTATCGAAACATAACAAATATTAAGGATTAGTAATATATGAAGTGGAGCAAAACTTTTATTTTTACTCTGAGAGAAGCGCCAAATGATGCGGAACTCGTATCACACAAATTATTGGCTCGTGGTGGATTTATTAGAAAAATAGCGCCAGGAATTTTTGTTTATCAAGATCTTGCACTGCGTGTGTTGCGCAAAATTGAATCTGTGATTCGTAAAGAAATGAATAGGTATGCAACTGAGATATTAATGCCAATGGTTCAACCAAAAGAGCTCTGGGAAGAAACAAATAGGTGGTCCGAGGTTAGTGAGCTCCTTAAATTTAAAAACCGAGCTGATCAAATGTTTTGCTTGGGCGGAACACATGAAGAAGTCGTTACAGATGTTGTCAGATCAGATGTTCGCTCGTATAGAGATTTACCAAAATTTCTCTATCAGATTCAGACTAAGTACAGAGATGAAATTCGTCCCCGTTATGGCTTAATGAGAGCTCGTGAGTTCATAATGAAAGATGCATATTCTTTTGATACCACACAAGAAGAAGCATTTAAGAGTTACGATCATATGTTTGAGGCGTATAACAATATTTTTAAAAAATTAGGTTTAGATTACAGATCTGTCACTGCAGATGCGGGTAATATTGGGGGTACTAAGACTCAAGAGTTTCAGGTACTAGCAGAGGCAGGAGAAGATCAATTATTGGTTGCTGGTGATCTTGCTTATAATGTTGAAATTGCGCCGCTAGACTATAAAGGCTCTGCTTCAGATGAAGCTCCAAAGGCGGTTGAAGAGTTTGCAACGCCAGGATTAAAAACAATCGAAGATCTTTCTGTATCTTTAAATCTTCCTAAAGAGAATTTGGTAAAGACTCTTTTCTTAAAAGATGACGATGGAAAGCCTCTATGTGTTCTCTTGAGAGGTTCGGATGAGCTGAATGCCGTCAAGTTAAAGAATTTAATGAAACTCGCAAACCCACCTCAAATGATGTCGGACGATGAAGTTCGTCAGTTAACAGGAGCATCTCCTGGAAGTTGCGGGCCTCAAGGTTTAAAAGTTGCTATTTATATGGATCATCATTTAAAGGGAATGAACAATTTTGTGGTTGGCGCAAACAAAGATGGGTTTCATATGAAAAATGTATGCCCAAATCGTGATTTCAAACCAACAGCAATCGGAGACGTCCGTTTGGCTAAAGAGGGTGATGTTGCTCCAAATGGTGAAAAGTACAAGGCTTATAAAGGAATTGAGGTTGGCCACATTTTTTATTTAGGTACCAAATATTCAGAGGCGATGAAGGCCAGTTACTTAGATAAAAATGGAAGATCACAGTGGATCGAGATGGGGTGTTATGGCATAGGTGTAACACGCACGCTTCAAGCTGCAATTGAACAAAATCACGATGAAAATGGAATTATATGGCCGCAGGAAATTGCACCTTATCACGTTCATCTTTGTGTATTAGATCCTAAGGATGAGGGATTAATGAAGTTCGCAGAGGGAATAGAGATGCAACTTGAGGAAAAAGGTTACGATGTTCTTTTGGATGATCGTGATGAAAGACCTGGTATTAAGTTTAAGGATGCAGATCTGCTTGGATTCCCAATCCGACTCAACATTGGGAAAAAAGGTTTTGAGGCAGGTGAAATAGACTTAGTTGTACGCAAAACAAAAGAGCAAATAAAACTCAGACCTCAAGATTCTTTTGATAAAATAATGGGGTTGTTAAAATAACTGAGTAAAGGATTTCTTTTGTGAGCTATAAAGTTTTGAAAAACCCAATATTTATTGCGCTTGATGTAGATGATTTATCTGCAATACGACAAGTGGTTGAGCAAACTGCAGATCTGGTGGGCGGTTTTAAAATTGGACCTCGGACTGTTTTTCGTTATGGCCCATCCTTAGTACAAGAGATTGCGGAAAAGGCGCCAGTTTTTTTGGATTTTAAATTTTACGATATACCGTCCACCATGGAAGCTTCTGTAAAGTCTACCTTTGATATGGGCGCCACTTTTTGTACGATTCACGCTGGTAGTGGAAGGAAAGCTCTATCTACGCTAGCAAATACGGAGTTGGAGCTAAGCTCGCAACGACCTTTTTATATTTTAGGTGTTACTGTTTTAACGAGCTTTGATGAATCTAACTTACCAATACACTTTCAAAAAAAATCAATTGCCAATCATGTTGACCTTCTTGTTGGAGAATCGCTAGAGAATGGTATTCAGAATTTTGTATGTTCACCTCAAGAGTTGCAGACTTTAAAGAAAAAATACCCCAATGCGCGATTCACAACACCGGGAATTCGGTTTGAAGATTCTGGTGATGATCAAGCGCGTACAGCAACCTATTCTCAGGCAATAGAGTGGGGAGCCTCTGCTGTTGTAATCGGTCGCCCTGTTTTACAAGCAAAAGATCGTCGTCAATTCATAAAAGATCTTGGAGTGATATGAGAAAAGTTGCGGGACACCACAGTTGTGAAGAAGTATTTAAAGTTCGTCCAAAGGCAATTAAAACTGTTTATCTAAAAAAAGATTATCAGAACTCTGACTATCTTTCAGACTTCTTTGCTCGATCAAAGCAACTCAAAATTCATATCAAATTAGTTGCCCCTCAAGAGTTAGATCGTATTTGCGAAGGCCACCAGGGGATTGTACTGGATGTTGATGGAGCGCCCGAGTTGGATTTTAAGGCGCTAGAGAAAAAAGAGCGAGCTTTGATTATTGCATTAGATGGTATTGAAGATCCTCAGAACTTAGGAAATATTTTAAGGTCTGCCTGGCTAATGGGGGCTGATGGAATTCTAATAACTGAGAATAGATCTGTAGGTCTGACTCCCTCGGTTTGTAAAATTGCCAGTGGCGGTGCCGAACATGTTCCCATAGAAAGTTATAATCAGATTATACAGGGTTTTGAAAAGCTCAAAGAGATCGGTTTTTGGGTCTACGGGCTTTCGGAAAAAGCTGAAAAGCCTACCTATGCTCTTGAAATGGCTGCCAAAACTGTCTTGGTAGCAGGATCCGAGATGAAGGGTATGAAGCCACAAACTCTCAAGGCTTGCGATGAGCTTGTAACAATTCCTCAGGTAGATGTGGCGGCAAGCCTCAATGTTGCAACTTCTGTTGCTCTTGGAACTTATGAGTATTTAAGTCAGATGGCTAGATGAATGGGTATAAGCAAAAGTGATGGATGCGTTAGTTCTGATGCTTTATAAGCATATAAAACTTGCTTTCATAATTAATTTTTATTTGGATTTGCAATCTCTCCTAGCTTGGAATCCTCGAAACGAGGGCTCCTGCCCTCGCCAAAGGGGAGCTCATGAAGAGCTTCTTTCGAGGATTGAAAAACATGTAAGTTTTTAAGATGGGTTTGTCTCTGAGAGACTTTCTAAAGCCTAGAAATTACGCAATAAAAATAAAAAATAATATTCTTTGACTAACCCCCGTTAATTTCTTAAAAAAGTCGTCTGCTTATAGAATTATTTTAAGCTGGTTTAGCTCAATTGGTAGAGCAGCTGATTTGTAATCAGCAGGTTGCGGGTTCGAGTCCCATAACCAGCTCCATTATGTTTTAGAGGCAGACACTTGTGAAATACACAAGGGAGAGATACCCAAGTGGCCAAAGGGAACAGACTGTAAATCTGTCGGCTTATGCCTTCGAAGGTTCGAATCCTTCTCTCTCCACCAGTTTTTAGTAACGCAAGAAACTGTGGAGTTTGGGTTGTTCTTTGGAATTAAGTTGTGCGAGAGTATTGTCTCAAAGCACGTGTTGAGCGGGAGTAGCTCATTTGGTAGAGCATCAGCCTTCCAAGCTGAGGGTAGCGAGTTCGAGCCTCGTCTCCCGCTCCATTTTATCGTTAGGCAAGAGATTGCCCGCGTAGCTCAGTGGTAGAGTGCACCCTTGGTAAGGGTGAGGTCACGAGTCCGATTCTCGTCGTGGGCTCCACTTAACTGAGTTTTTAATTTAGGAAATAAAGTTTGAACTAGTTTAGTTCAAAATTTTTTTAAGAAAAGCCATAAGGCTTAAAGTTTAATAACAAGGCTAACTACAAAAGCTATTAGTAGGAGGATTACGAATGGCTAAGGCTAAATTTGAGAGAAAAAAGCCGCATTGTAACATCGGCACCATCGGTCACGTTGACCATGGTAAGACAAGCTTAACAGCTGCAATCACAAAGGTTCTCGCTGAGACGGGTGGAGCAGTTGCAATGGCTTATGACCAAATTGATAATGCCCCTGAAGAAAGAGAAAGAGGTATTACAATCAATACAACTCACGTTGAGTATGAGACGACAAATCGTCACTATGCGCACGTGGATTGCCCAGGTCACGCGGACTACGTAAAAAACATGATTACTGGTGCTGCTCAGATGGATGGAGCGATTCTTGTCGTTTCTGCTGCTGACGGTCCAATGCCACAAACTCGTGAGCACATTCTTCTTGCAAGACAAGTTGGTGTTCCTGCGATGGTTGTTTTCATGAACAAAGTGGATATGGTTGATGATAAAGAGCTTCTTGATCTAGTTGAAATGGAAGTTCGCGATCTACTTAACAAGTATGATTTCCCAGGTGATGAAATTCCAATCGTAAAAGGTTCTGCTCTTAAGGCGCTTGAAGGTGATAAGGGTGAAATCGGTGCTCAAGCAATTCTTGCTCTTATGGCAAAAGTTGATGAGTACATCCCGCAACCTGAAAGAGCAATTGATAAGCCTTTCTTGATGCCTGTGGAAGACGTTTTCTCGATTTCTGGTCGTGGTACAGTTGTTACCGGCCGTGTTGAGAGAGGTCGTGTAAATGTGAATGACGAAGTTGAAATCGTTGGTATTAGACCAACTACGAAGACAACAGTTACTGGTGTGGAAATGTTCAGAAAGCTTCTTGATTATGGTGAGGCTGGAGATAACATCGGTGCTCTTCTTCGTGGTACGAAAAAAGAAGAAGTTGAAAGAGGACAAGTTCTTGCTAAGCCAGGAACAATTACTCCGCACAAAAAATTTAAGGCGGAAGTATATGTTCTCACTAAAGAAGAAGGTGGAAGACACACTCCGTTCTTTAACGGATATCGTCCACAGTTCTACTTTAGAACAACAGACGTAACTGGAGTTGTAACTTTAAAACAAGGTACAGAGATGGTTATGCCTGGTGATAGAGCGGAATTTAATGTTGAGTTGATTGTTCCAGTAGCAATGGAAAAAGAGCTTCGTTTTGCTATCCGTGAGGGTGGAAGAACGATCGGCGCTGGCGTTGTAACTGAAATTATTGAATAATTAATTCAATTAAATTTTAGAAAATAGGTGCTTTGGGGATCTTTTAAACAAGATCCCCATTGCTGTTTTAAGAACCATACCACTAAATCAAATAAAATTGATGATGTGGGAGATAAAAGCAGAATTAAAAGTTGCCCATAAAATAGGGCAGTAGCTCCAACGGTAGAGCATCGGATTCCAAATCCGAGTGTTGTGGGTTCGAATCCCTCCTGCCCTGCCAATAACAGGTAGCTTTGAAGTTCTGACAGTTATCGCTAAAGAGGACAAAATGGATCAGTCGAACAAAAAAATAGTAACGGTGAGTTTTTTAGCATTCGGTGCGATTGCAGCGTATGTTTTAAGCTCCGTCATCAAGATCCTTGAAGCTTCCGTAAGCTTTTTTGCACGTCTTTCGGGTAACGATATTTTTACTCATGGTTTGCCAGTAGGTGTTGGTATTGCGCTTTTTTTATTTTTGCAATTCAACCCAAAAACAAGTCAATGGGGAGAAGATGTCGTAGCTGAATTACGCAAAATGGTGTGGAGAACAGGAAAAGATACTGTCGCAGTAACAATTGCGGTTTGTATTATGGTTCTGGTCTCAGGGGTGGTACTCGGACTTCTCGATTATCTCTCTAGCAAACTGATTAACTATCTTATTTCACTATAGGAGATGGCCATGAGTAAAAAATGGTACATCGTAAATGTTCATTCTGGATTTGAGAGTCAAGCTAAAACGTCTCTTGAAGAGAGAGTGAAGAGGTACGGAATGCAGGACAAATTTGGAGAAATCCTAGTTCCGTCCGAGAATGTTGTTCAGTTGGTAAAAGGTAAAAAGCAAACGCGTTCTAAGAAATTCTTTCCAGGCTACATGTTTGTAGAAATGGATATGAGTGAACAGGCGTGGATGTTAGTTACTGGCACTACTAAAGTGTCAGGCTTTGTTGGTAACAAGACAAACCCTCTTCCGGTTCCACCAGAAGAAGTTGCTCGAGTCACTAAACAAGCTGAGCAAGGAGCTGATAAGCCAAAAGCAAAAGTCGACTTCACTGAGGGTGAAGCTGTACGAGTTGTAGATGGCCCTTTCAGTAACTTTAATGGCACTGTGGAAGAAATTAATTACGAGAAAGAGAAAGTTAAAGTTCTAGTAAGCATCTTTGGTCGTCCTACACCTGTAGAACTAGATTTTATCCAAGTCGTAAAAAGCGAATAAATCGGTAAAAAGCTTTAAGGAGAAAAAGTATGGCAAAGAAAATTAATGCGTTAGTAAAGCTTCAAATTCCTGCAGGTAAAGCAAATCCTGCTCCGCCAGTTGGTCCAGCTCTTGGTCAGCAGGGTGTGAATATCATGGAATTTTGTAAGCAGTTCAACGCTCGAACACAAAAATTAGGTGATACTATCGTTCCTGTAATCATCACTGTTTATCAGGACCGTTCATTCACATTTATTACTAAGACAGCGCCTGTGTCTATCTTGATTAAGCAAACTTTAAAACTTGAGAGCGGTTCTAAAATGCCTCAAAAAGATAAAGTTGCAAAAATTAAGAAGGATCAAGTCAGAAAAATTGCTGAAATAAAAATGCCTGACCTCAATTGCATGACAATTGAATCTGCGATGAACCAAGTGATTGGTACAGCGAAGAGCATGGGCATTGAGATTGTGGACTGAGGTGAAATATGTCTGGAAAAAGAATTAATAAATTAGCTGAAAAAGTAAATAGAGAAGTAAAATACAACATCGACGAAGCTCTTCAACTGGCGTTGGATACATCTAGCGCAAAGTTCAATGAGTCTATTGATGTGGCAGTAAATCTTGGAGTAGATGCAAAGCAATCTGACCAACAAGTTCGTGGGGCAGTTTCTGTTCCTCACGGTTTAGGAAAGTCAGTTCGTATTGTTGTGTTTGCAAAAGGTGAGAAAGAAAAAGAAGCGCGTGAGGCTGGTGCCGACTATGTTGGTGCAGATGACCTTATTGAAAAAATCAATGGAGGCTGGACTGACTTTGATAAAGCAATCGCAACTCCAGATATGATGGTGGCGGTTTCTAAAGTTGCAAGAGTCCTAGGACCTCGCGGTTTGATGCCAAATCCTAAGGTTGGAACTGTAACTTTTGATTTAGCACGCACAATCTCATCTGAGAAAAAAGGTAAGATTGATTTCCGTATTGAGAAGGCAGGGATTGTTCAAGTTTCTATTGGACGTAAGAATATGACAAAAGATGCATTGAAAGAAAACTTCGCAGCTTTCTTAGGTGCAGTACTAAAGGCAAAGCCTGCAAGCTCAAAAGGTAACTATATTAAGGCTATTACAGTGTCCTCTACAATGGGGCCTGGAATTAAAGTGGATGTGAACAAAGCGCAAGCTTTAGTTCAATAATATTAATAATCCGCGGTCAGTGACAGTAGGTAGTTAGTAGTAACGTTAATTCTTCAAAGAGAAGATCCTACCGAGACAGTGAGAATACATGGATGACATGCTCTCCTGATCGCAAAAAAAAGAGAAAGGAGGAAGGCATATGGATAGAGCGACGAAAGACCAAGAGATAGCAGAGTTAAATGAGAAGTTTTCTCAAGCTAAAGCTGCGTTTCTTGTGGACTTTAAAGGTATGAACGTTGAGCAAGTAACAACTCTTCGTAAGAAACTTTTTACGTTAAAATCAGAAATGAGAGTTGTACGTAACACGTTAGCCAAAAGAGCTCTCCAGAACCATCCAGAGCAATCAAAAGCTCTCTCAGAATCACTTGTTGGTACCAATGCAGTGATTTTTACGTTTGGGGATGCAGCAGCTTCTGCAAAGCAACTCACAGAGTTTGCTAAAGAAGTTGAGGCTCTTGACGTAAAAGCGGGAGTTATGGATGGGCAGGCACTCGATAGAGATACGATAAAGTATCTTGCAACGTTGCCGCCTATGGAAGTTTTACGCGCGCAATTGCTTGGAACATTTGCAGCACCTATGCAGAAATTTGTTTCTACATTGGCTGCACCTGCAACAAATTTTGTGTGCTTGTTGAAAGCTTACGAAACAAAGCAAGCTGGAAACTAAATTTATTTATTAATTTTTTAACTATTTTAAATGGAGATATAAAATGTCATTAAATCAAGACCAAGTAGTAGAATACTTATCAGGTTTACCTGTAACTGAAATCGCTAAACTTATCACAACTCTTGAAGAGAAGTGGGGAGTTAAGGCTTCTGCTGGAGTTGCTGTTGCTGCTGCACCAGCTGCTGGTGGAGCTGCTGCTGCTGAAGAAAAAACTGAGTACACAGTTATTCTTAAAGACGGTGGAGCAAACAAAATTAATGTTATTAAGGAAGTTAGAACTTTAACAGGACTTGGCTTAAAAGAAGCTAAAGATCTAGTTGAAGGTGCTCCTAAGACAGTAAAAGAAAGCGTTCCAAAAGAAGATGCTGAGAAGATGAAAAAAGCTCTCGAAGCAGCTGGCGCTAAAGTAGAACTTAAGTAATCTAGTTTTTATTAAGGGAGCTGCTTTGCGGCTCCTTTAGTTCTTCGCAGTGGTTTTTTGTTTTGTAAAAGGTGAGCTGCGAGGCGCTGAGGGCGAGAAAACCGGAGTGTAGAGTTGCTACATAAGGATTTTTGAGACCGAAAGCAACAATGCAGATCGCTTTTTACAAAACAAAAAAGTGGTTTTATGGATGCTTTACCCGATTAAAAGCGTCTTAATCTTAATTCCAATAAGTCACCCCTACAGACTGTTGGTTAATGGAGATAAAAATAAATGGCAAATATGCAGACCATTACTGGTTCAAATCTTAGAATCAGAAAAAGTTTTTCTAAAAATAAAAATGTAATTGAAATACCAAACCTCATAGAACTCCAAAAACGATCATATGAGCAGTTCCTACAGAAAGAAGTAGACCCAGATAGAAGAGATGAAACAGGCCTCAGCGGTGTGTTTAAATCTGTCTTTCCTATTTCTAGCTTTAACAACACGGCATCTTTAGAATTTGTAAGCTACACACTAGAGCCTGCAAAATACGATGTAGATGAGTGTCGTCAAAGAGGAATGACATATGCTGCACCACTCAAGGTCACACTCCGTTTGATAGTTTTTGAAGTTGATGAGCAGACTGAGGCACGAAATATTCGAGACGTTAAAGAGCAGGAGATTTACTTAGGTGAAATTCCTCTTATGACGGCAAACGGATCATTCATTATTAATGGAACAGAAAGAGTTGTTGTCAGCCAATTACACAGATCTCCGGGCGTTTTCTTTGACCACGACTCTGGTGAAAACTCGGCAAGTGGTAAGCTTATCTATACTGCTCGAGTGATTCCATATAGAGGTTCATGGTTAGATTTTGAATTTGATCAAAAAGACGTTCTTCATGTGAGAATTGATAGACGTCGTAAGTTCCCGGCAACAATTCTTTTAAAGGCATTGGGAAATACAACTGAAGACTTACTAGCTCACTACTACGAAGCAGACACAGTAAAAATTAATAGTAAATCTGGAAAAATATCTAGAAGCCTAGATATTGAAAAAATGGCTGGTCAAAGAGCGCTTAGTGATATCGTAGATCCTAAATCTGGCGAAGCGATTGTAAAAGCTGGTCGTCGTATTACACGAGCAGCCGTTAACAAAATTAAATCTTTAGATCTCAAGGAAATTGAAATTGAAGCTGAAGCACTCATGGGCAAAGTGATTGCTAGATCAATTGTAGACGAGTCAACAGGTGAAGTTGTTGTAGAGGCTAATGCTGAAATTACACCAGATATCTTAGCTTCTATTCGTACGGCAGGAGTTAAAGAGTTTAGCGTAATTTTCTTTGATGGTATGGCAGTAGGGCCGTACCTCAGAAATACATTGCTTGTTGATAAAGTAGCGACAACTGACGAATCACTTATTGAAATTTATAAGAGATTACGCCCAGGCGAGCCTGCTACTCTTGAAGCATCTCAGTCTTTCTTCCAAAGATTATTCTTTGACCCTGAAACATATGATCTCTCTGAAGTTGGTCGTATTAAAATTAACCACAAATTTAAAATTTCAAATGAAGAGTGTCCAATTACTCATAGAACTTTGACTAAAAAAGACATTATGAGTGTTGTGAAGACTTTGATCGATCTTAAAAACGGCCGTGGCCAGGTGGACGATATTGATCACCTTGGTAATAGACGTGTGAGATCTGTTGGTGAGTTGCTTGAGAACCAATACAGAATTGGATTGGTAAGAATGGAGAGAGCTATTCGTGAAAGAATGTCTCTTCAAGATATTGAAACAATGATGCCTCATGATTTAGTTAATGCTAAGCCTGTGAATGCGGTTGTTAAAGAATTCTTTGGAGCAGGTCAGCTCTCTCAGTTTATGGATCAAACAAATCCACTTTCAGAGATTACACATAAAAGACGTCTTTCAGCTCTAGGGCCCGGCGGATTAACTCGTGATAGAGCCGGATTTGAGGTTCGTGACGTGCATCCAACGCACTATGGGCGTATTTGTCCAATCGAAACTCCGGAAGGTCCAAACATTGGTTTGATTGCGTCTCTCGCAACGTATGCTCGTATTAATAATTATGGATTTATCGAGACTCCTTATAAGAAAGTTGAAAGTGGAAAAGTCTCTAAAGACATTCACTATCTTTCGGCTCTAGAGGAGCAAGGGCAAACAATTGCTCAGGCAAACTCAGATGTTAAGGATAGCAAAAACGTAAACGTAAGATTGAACGGTGAATACGACATCGTTAATCCTGAGCAAGTAACATTGATGGACGTATCGCCAAGCCAGCTTGTGTCGATCGCTGCATCGCTCATTCCATTCCTTGAGCATGATGATGCGAACAGAGCTTTGATGGGTTCAAACATGCAAAGACAAGCAGTACCACTTTTAAAGTCGAAGGCGCCTCTTGTTGGAACTGGTGTTGAAAAGCTTGTTGCACAAGATTCTGGCACAAGCGTTGTTGTTAGCAATGATGGTATTGTAGAAGCAGTAGATGCATCACGAGTTGTTGTTCGTCGCTTAACAAAAGGCGGCGGTTTGGGTGCAAATGTTGATATTTATAATTTAACAAAATATCAGCGTACAAATCAAAATACATGTTTTAATCAAAAGCCAATCGTAAAAGTGGGTGATCGCGTTCGCGGTGGTGATATCATTGCGGATGGTCCTTCAACTGAGTACGGGGAGTTGGCTCTAGGTCAAAACGTCATGATCGCCTTTACACCGTGGATGGGTTACAACTTTGAGGACTCGATTTTAATTTCAGAAAGACTCATCAAAGAAGATACATTCACATCTATTCACATCGAAGAATTTGAGTGCGTAGCTCGTGACACAAAACTTGGAAAAGAAGAAATTTCGCGTGATATCGCCAATGTTGGTGAAGAAGCTCTGAAAGATCTTGATAACAGTGGAATCATCAGAATTGGAGCTGAGGTAGCGCCAGGAAATATTCTGGTTGGTAAGGTAACTCCAAAAGGTGAAACACAATTATCACCAGAAGAAAAACTTTTAAGAGCAATCTTCGGTGAAAAAGCGGGAGACGTACGTGATACATCTCTACGTGTTCCATCTGGTGTTTATGGAACTGTTATTGATGCACAAGTTTACAGTCGCGAAGGTGTTGAAAAGGACGAAAGACTTCAAGCTATCATCACAGAAAAACGCAAGAAGCTAGCTAAGGATTTAGAAGTTGAGCAAAACGTTATTAAGAATAACGCTCTTGATAAACTCAAAGAAATCTTAGTTGGTAAGAAAACATCAGATGTTTTAGTCAGTGAAGATGGGTCTAAGAAGTTATTAGAGAAAGGTCAGTTGATTGAATCAGATGATCTTGAGAATGTTCCTTTCGAACTTCTTACATATATTCCTCTAGACACTGAGCTTGAATATCAAGTTACAAAGATCATTGATTCTGCAAGAAACCAGCTCGACGCTGTTAAGATGGTTTTTAATGAGAAGATTGACCGTCTCAATAGAGGCGACGAACTTCCTCCTGGTGTTATCAAAATGGTTAAAGTTTATGTTGCGATTAAACGTAAACTTCAGGTTGGAGATAAGTTTGCCGGACGTCACGGAAACAAAGGTGTTGTGTCTAAGATTATGGCAGAGGAAGATATGCCTTATCTTGCGGACGGAACGCCTGTTGATATGGTTCTGAATCCACTCGGGGTTCCTTCTCGTATGAACATCGGTCAGATTTTGGAAGTTCACTTAGGTTGGGCTGCACATCACTTGGGCAAGCAAATTGAATCCTACATTGAAGATTTCAAAGCAAAAGAAGTCCGTGATTTGATCTCTAAAGTTTATAGCGATGATGAAATTAAAGAAAAAGTACAGAAGGCGGATGATGATTCTTTAAAGAAAATGCTTCCGCTCATTAGAAATGGTATCCACGTAGCGACGCCAGTTTTTGATGGAGCTAAAGAATCTGAAATTAAAGATCTATTAACGATGGCAGAGTTGCCAACACGTGGACAGACAATCCTATTTGACGGACGTACGGGTGAGCCGTTCGAAAGACAAGTTACGATTGGTGTGATGTACATGTTGAAACTTCACCACTTAGTTGAAGAAAAAATTCACGCTCGATCTATCGGACCATACTCACTTGTTTCACAACAACCACTCGGAGGTAAAGCTCAGTTTGGTGGTCAGAGACTTGGGGAGATGGAAGTGTGGGCAATCGAAGCGTACGGTGCTGCCTACTCATTACAAGAGTTCCTCACAGTTAAGTCAGATGACGTAGCTGGTAGGACACGTATGTATGAGAGCATCGTAAAAGGTGAAAACATTCTTGAAGCAGGATTGCCTGAGTCCTTTAACGTTCTAGTTAAAGAACTTCAGTCTCTTGCGATGAATGTTGAGCTTATGGAGTCATCAATTTTAACGGATGATCCAGAGCAACCAGAACAACCCGCTCCGATGGAACAATAATTTTAAATACGAGGTGACCTTTGAAAGACTTATTAAATTTTTTCGATAAACCAAAAGATCCACTAGCGTTTAACGCAGTTCGAATCTCTCTGGCATCACCAGAGATGATCCGTAGCTGGTCGTTTGGTGAAGTAAAAAAACCAGAAACAATTAACTATAGAACATTTAAACCAGAACGCGATGGATTGTTCTGTGCAAAGATTTTCGGTCCAATTAAAGATTACGAATGTCTTTGTGGAAAATATAAGAGAATGAAGTACCGCGGTGTTATTTGTGAGAAGTGTGGTGTTGAAGTTACACAATCTAAAGTACGCCGTGAGAGAATGGGCTCAATTGAGCTTGCAACGCCTGTTGCTCACATTTGGTTCTTAAGATCTCTTCCATCCAGAATTGGTAATGCTTTAAACATGACTCTTAAGGATGTAGAGAGAGTTCTTTATTGCGAAGCGTATGTTGTGATTGATCCAATGGAGACAACTTTAGAGGAAGGACAGGTTCTTTCTGAAGAAGCTTACCAAACAGCACTTAATGATTTTGGTCCAAACTTTAAATCGGGTATGGGCGGTGAGGCTGTTCGTGAACTTTTGAGAAAAGTGGACCCAGAGTTTCTTTCTCGCAAATTGAGAAAAGAAATCAAAGAAGCAACTTCTGAAGCTTCAATTAAGAAGCTCACAAAAAGATTAAAAGTCATAGAAGCTTTTAAAGATTCTATAAATAAACCAGACTGGATGATGTTAGAAGTAATTCCAGTTATTCCACCAGATTTAAGACCACTTGTTCCTCTTGATGGTGGACGTTTTGCAACTTCTGACTTGAATGATCTTTATAGAAGAGTGATCAACAGAAATAATCGTCTCAAGAGACTTCAAGAGTTAAATGCGCCAGAAATTATCATTCGTAACGAAAAAAGAATGTTACAGGAATCTGTTGATGCTCTTTTTGATAATGGACGTCGTGGTAAGGTATTTACAGGTCCAAATAAGAGACCATTAAGATCTTTAAGTGACATGCTTAAAGGTAAACAGGGTCGTTTCCGTCAAAACCTTCTTGGAAAGCGTGTGGATTATTCAGGTCGTTCTGTGATCGTTGTTGGTCCACATTTAAAACTTCACCAATGTGGTCTTCCAAAAAAGATGGCTTTGGAATTATTTAAACCATTTGTGTACAACAAGCTTGAAGAAAAAGGATTTGCATCAACTATTAAGCAAGCCAAGAAACTTGTTGAGCAGGAAACAGTAGAAGTTTGGGATATTTTATCTGAAGTTGTACAAGAGCACCCAGTTCTTCTAAATAGAGCACCAACTCTTCACAGACTTGGTATACAAGCGTTTGAACCAGTTCTCCACGAAGGTAAGGCGATTCAACTTCATCCGCTAGTATGTACTGCATTTAACGCCGATTTTGACGGTGACCAAATGGCCGTTCACGTACCACTTTCTGTAGAAGCTCAAGTGGAAGCGCGCGTATTGATGATGTCTACAAATAATATTTTATCTCCGGCAAACGGACGTCCAATCATTAACCCATCTCAGGATATCGTACTCGGTATTTATTGGTTAACTCGTATGCGTCCAGGAGCAAAGGGTGCAGGACGTGCATTTGCAAGTGTTGATGAAGTGATTCATGCTTATGATGATAAGCAAGTTGATCTTCAGGCTTCTGTGAAAGTAAGAATTCATGGAAAACGCTATGAAACTTCAGTAGGAAGAGCAATTTTCAGTGATATCGTTCCTGAAGAAGTTCCGTTTGAGTTAATCAACAAGACAATGAACAAAAAAGAAATTGCTGCGTTGATAGATAAGTGTTTCCGTGTCGCTGGGGCAAAAGCTACTGTTATTCTTGCAGATAAATTAATGCAGCTTGGATTCCAGTATTCAACAAAAGCTGGTATTTCAATTTGTATTGATGACATGTTGATCCCAGATTCAAAGCAAAAGCTTATTTCTGAGACTGAAAAGCAAATTCAAGAAATTCGTCGTCAGTATGACGAGGGTCTCATCACGTTTGGTGAGCGTTACAATAAAGTTGTGGACGTTTGGGCTCAAACGGGTGATCGCGTTGCAAAAGAGATGATGAAGAATATTGAAAAGGAAACTTTTGTTGTTGATGGCAAAAAAGTTGAAGATACGTCTTTCAACTCAATTTACATCATGGCGGACTCTGGAGCGAGAGGTTCTGCGGCTCAGATTCGTCAGCTTGCAGGTATGAGAGGTTTGATGGCTAAGCCGTCTGGTGAGATTATCGAATCACCAATTACTGCGAACTTCCGTGAAGGTCTTTCAGTTCTTCAGTACTTCATTTCAACTCACGGTGCGCGTAAAGGTCTGGCAGATACAGCTCTTAAAACTGCGAACTCTGGTTACTTGACTCGTCGTCTTGTGGATGTTGCTCAAGATTGTATTGTTCTAGAGCCTGATTGTGGAACAAAAGACGGGGTTACAATTACTCCTTTGATGGAAGGTGGAGAGATTATTCAACCATTGAGTGAAAGAATTCTTGGTCGAGTGTCACTTGATGATGTTGCAGATCCTTATACAAATGAAGTTATTGTTCCTGCACACGAAGAAATTACAGAAATGCATTTAGAGAAAATTGATGAAGCAGGCATTGAATCAGTCAAAATTCGTTCTGCCTTAACATGTAAAACAGCACGTGGTGTTTGTATTAAGTGTTATGGTCGTGATCTTGCTCGCGGTAGCATGGCAAATCTTGGAGAAGCAGTTGGTATTATTGCTGCTCAATCCATCGGTGAGCCTGGTACGCAGTTAACAATGAGAACATTCCACTTTGGTGGTACAGCAACTCGTGCCGTTGAGCAATCCGTTCACGAAACACGTCATGAAGGTACTCTAAAGTTTACGAATGTAATCGCTGTGACAAACAAAGATGGCAAATTAACGACTATGAACAGAAACGGCGAAGTTATTGTTATTGATAGTACAGGTCGTGAGAGAGAGAAATTTAAACTTGTTTATGGTGCGGTATTAAACTTTAAAGAGGGTGATACTGTAAAAGCTGGTCAAACTATTGCTGAATGGGATCCTTACTCAAACCCAATTATTTCTGAAGTGGGTGGTCGTATCGTATTCAAGGATATTGAAGAAGGTGTGACATTAACAGAACAAGTTGACCCGGTTACAGGATTTGCAACGAAAGTTATTACAGAATCTAAGTCTGGAGATTTAAAGCCTCGTATTACTGTAGTTGATGAAAAAGGAAATCCTAAGAAATTCCCAGGTCGTGATGTGGAAGTTCAATACGTGATACCAGTGGAAGCACAACTTCTTGTCTCAGATGGAGAAGAAATTACTCCGGGACAAATCGTTGCAAAGATTCACAGAGAAACATCTAAGACTAGAGATATTACCGGAGGTCTCCCTCGAGTTGCTGAGTTGTTTGAAGCTCGTAAGCCAAAAGAAGCTGCTATCATTTCTGAAATTGATGGCTATGTTTCATTCGGAAAGGACTTAAAAGGTAAGCAACGTGTAATTATCACTCCAGAAGTTGGGGAGCAAAAAGAGTACCTTATTCCAAAAGGTAAGCACATTGCTGTAAGAGAAGGTGAATTTGTAAGAGCTGGTGAAGCGATTATGGATGGACCAATCAATCCTCATGATATCTTGAACGTTCTTGGTGATAAAGAACTTGCATACTACATGCTGAATGAAATCCAAGAGGTTTACAGACTTCAAGGTGTGAGCATTAACGATAAGCATATTGAAGTAATGATTCGTCAGATGTTGAGAAGAGTTAAAATTCTTGATGCTGGCGACACTAGATTCTTGCCAGGTGAACAGGTTGAAAAGGCAGAGTTTGAACACGAAATTGAAAGAATTCGTACGCAAGGCGGAATGCTCGCAACTGCAGAGCCACTCCTCTTGGGTATTACGAAAGCTTCATTGAGTACGGAATCGTGGATTTCGGCTGCATCTTTCCAGGAAACTACAAAAGTTCTTACGGAAGCAGCTATAAACTCTAAAACTGACTACCTCAGAGGATTAAAAGAGAACATTATTATGGGTCGTTTGATTCCTGCAGGTACTGGGTTACAAGTGTATAAAAATTGGAAGATTACGTCAGAATCTAGACAAGATGACACATCTTCGTCTCTTCCATTTGCAAATATGGGAGGGGTACAACCCCAAACTTGACGCTCTAGGGAATAAAGAATACATTCCCTAGCCTCGGCAACTATCCGAACCTATTTTCTGGTTGAATAATTAGATCTATTCAGCTAGAAAATGTCCGGATAGTTACCTAGTGTTATATTTGATCTCAGATGCTGATGGGACGTAATTAAAGGTATTGAAATAGGTAATAAAAGGTAAAGTAAAGAAACGGAGCTTAGATGCCAACTATTAACCAGTTGATTAAAACTGAAAGAATTCAACAGAAGCGTAGAACTAAATCACCTGCTTTAACAAATTGTCCTCAAAGAAGAGGCGTTTGTACTCGTGTTTATACGACGACGCCTAAAAAACCAAACTCAGCACTTAGAAAAGTAGCTCGTGTAAGATTATCTAACGGATACGAAGTTACTTCTTATATCCCTGGAATTGGTCACAATTTGCAAGAGCACTCGGTTGTTTTAATTAGAGGCGGAAGAGTTAAAGACTTGCCAGGTGTTCGTTATCACATCGTTAGAGGAGTTCTAGATACTCAAGGTGTGGCAAATAGAGCAAATGGTCGATCTAAGTACGGAACTAAAAAACCTAAGAAAACAGCTTAATAAGAGGTAAATGTAGATGTCTCGTCGTAAAAGTGTAAATAAAAGAGAAGTTCTTCCTGATGCAAAGTATAACGATGTTCTTATAACGAAGTTCGTAAATACAATTATGTATGATGGAAAAAAAGCAATCGCTCAAGGTATCTTGTATGATGCGATTGATGATTTAAAAAAGAAAATTCCAAATGAGGAGCCACTTTCTGCTCTTAAAAAAGCAATTGAAAATGTAAAGCCATCTCTAGAAGTACGTTCTAGAAGAGTTGGTGGAGCAACTTATCAGGTTCCTGTGGATGTTAGACCTGCAAGAAGACTCGCTCTTGCTATGAGATGGTTAGTTGAGTACTCACGTGAGCGTGGCGAAAAATCTATGGCACTTAGACTTGCTGGCGAGTTAACAGATGCTTACAACAAGCGTGGAAATGCCATCAAGAAACGTGAAGATGTTCACAAGATGGCAGACGCAAACAAAGCATTTGCACACTATAACTGGTAATTTCAGATTTTTTAAAATCTTGAATCTTAAAAGCCTGCTGAGTAATCTCTTAGCGGGCTTTTTTATTTTTAATTATTAAGAGGTATTTTCATGTCCTTTATGGATCCGGCAAATAGAGATGAACTCAAGTGGACTCGTAATATAGGGATTATGGCCCATATAGATGCAGGTAAAACAACAACAACAGAAAGAATCCTCTACTATACCGGGAAGAATTATAAAGTTGGTGAAGTTCATGAAGGTAACACAACTATGGATTGGATGGAGCAGGAGCAAGAGCGTGGAATTACAATTACTTCTGCAGCAACAACCACCATATGGAAAGATCACCGTATTAACATTATCGATACACCAGGGCATGTAGATTTCACGATTGAAGTGGAGAGATCTCTAAGAGTGCTTGATGGTGCGGTTGCTGTTTTTGATGCTGTTAATGGTGTTGAACCTCAGTCTGAAACTGTTTGGAGACAGGCTGATAAATATAAAGTTCCGCGCATATGTTTTGTTAATAAAATGGATCGAATCGGTGCGGATTTTAAAATGTCTTATGAATCTATCATAGAAAAATTAGGTGCCAATCCAGTTCCTATTCAATTGCCAGTTGGGGCAGAAGATCAATATCGCGGAGTTATTGATCTCATGAGAATGAAAGTTATTGAGTGGCAAGGCGATGATGTTAATGCAAAGTATGCAGAAAAAGATATTCCAGATGATCTAAAATCAGAAGCTGAAACAGCTCGTGCGCAAATGATAGAAAAAATTGCTGATCTAGATGAGTCTATTATGGAAAGATATCTTGGTGGTGAAGAAATTCCAGTTGCAGATCTTAAAAAATCCCTTAGAAAAGCAACCATTGAGCTACGGGCTTTTCCCGCGTTTTGTGGATCTGCCTTTAAGAACAAAGGTGTTCAACCGCTCTTAGATGGAGTCATTGATTATTTGCCAAGTCCAATTGATATTCCAGATATCGTAGGTATGAACCCAAAAGACGAATCAGAATCTATTGTCTGTAAAACAGAATTTGATGCCGACCCTGTTGCATTAGCATTTAAAATTATGACGGACTCATACGGTGTTCTTACGTTTGTAAGAGTGTATTCTGGTGTTTTGAATGGAGAAAGTTATTTACTCAATCCAAGAAAAGACAAAAAAGAAAGAGTTTCAAAATTAGTCAAGATGCATGCGAATTCTCGCGAGGAAGTAAAAGAATTAAAAGCAGGAGATATTGGAGCGCTTCTTGGTTTTAAATTTACACAAACAGGAGATACTCTTTGCTCTACAAAAAATCCTGTTGTTCTAGAGTCTATTCGATTTCCAGATCCAGTTATTTCGGTGGTTATTGAGCCAAAATCTACGGATGATCAAAACAAACTTGCTAATGCTGTAGAGAGACTCATGCAAGAAGATCCGTCTTTCAGAATGCGAGTCGATTCTGAAACTGGCCAACAGCTAATTTCTGGAATGGGAGAGCTTCATTTAGAAATTATTATCGATCGTCTAAAGCGTGAACACAAAGTGAACGTGAATAAAGGACAGCCTCAAGTTTCATATCGAGAAGCGATTACCAAGGCAGCAATTGGTGAAGGAAAATTTATTCGTCAAGCAGGTGGCCATGGTCAATACGGTCATGCTGTCGTAAAGATTGAACCTTTAGAATTGGGTGCAGGATTTCAATTTAAAAATGAGATAAAAGGGGGGCGAATTCCTCCAGAGTTTATTCCGGCAATAGAGCAAGGTGTCAAAGAGGCAATGGAAAATGGCGTTCTTGCGGGCTTTCAAATGCTAGACATCAGAGTTATTTTAACAGATGGAAGTTTTCATGAGGTTGATTCCTCAGAAGTTGCATTTAAAATAGCTGGGTCTATGGCATTTAAGGAGGCTGCACGCCAAGCAGCTCCAATTCTATTAGAGCCAATAAGTAAGCTTGAAATTATTACACCTGAAGAGTTTATGGGAGCTATCATTGGCGATTTAAACTCTCGCAGAGGTAAGGTTCATAAGATGGACCCTCGTGGAAATGCGCAGATCATTAAGGCTGATGCCCCGTTGGCAACATTATTCGGATATGCTACTGATATCAGGTCTTTAACTCAAGGTAGGGCTACTTTTAGTATGGAGCCAAGTCATTATGCGCCAGTTCCCCCTAAGGTTCAGGATGAGATTTTGGTTAAAATGGGGCGTATCTAAAAGGGTTTTATTTTCGAAGTCTGCCTCCCGTTCTCAGAGGGTAGAGGCTCTTTGAAAAATAATTCAAAATTATTATTAAATCCCTTTGACAATAATCTCATACAAAGTGCATATTTGCGACTTTGTACGGGTTAGAGACCATTTTGCTCTTCGGTCCAAATAAAATTAAATACTCTGACAATGTTTTTACTTGTCGTAAGTGCCTGAAAAGGCTTACTTAAACATGATCAAAAACGTTGGTTGCAGTGTTTTACCAAAAAGTTAGGGTCAGATTCGTACATTAGAGATTCGTATAAGGAAAACATTGGAAGGTATATGAACATGCAAAGTCAAAAAATCCGCATTCGATTAAAAGCTTTTGATCACAAACTTCTAGATCAATCGACAAAAGAAATCGTTGAAACTGCAAGACGTACTGGTGCAAGAGTGGCTGGACCGATTCCTCTCCCTACTAGCATTAATAGATACACAGTACTCCGCTCTCCACACGTAGATAAGAAATCAAGAGAGCAATTTGAGATTCGTACACATAAGAGACTTTTAGATATTTTAGAGCCATCTCAGCAAACAGTAGACCAATTGATGAAATTAGATTTATCAGCTGGTGTGGATGTAGAGATTAAGCTCTCTGTTGTTTAATAGGAGAAAAAAATGTCAGAACAACAAACAGAAAACACAACGCAAGAAGGAGCATCTACAGAAGCTTCAAGCGGACTAAAGCTTAACGGCTTATACGCTTTTAAGATCGGTATGATGACTGTCTATGATGACAATGGAGCTGCAGTTCCAGTAACGGCATTAAAGTACGACCCTCTTGTTGTAACGCAAATTAAGACTAAAGAAAAAGATGGCTATGAGGCTGTTCAAGTTTCTTTCAAACAAAAACCCGTAAAAAATTCGAATGAAGCAGAGCAAGGTCACTTAACAAAAGCTGGTCTCAAGAACATCGCATTTTATTTCTCAAAAGAAATTCAACAGAGCCTCCCAGAAGGCGTTGCTGTTGGACAAAAGGTTGCATTGGAGTCTTTTGAAAAAGGGCAAACCGTAAAAATCACATCGCGTTCAAAAGGTCGTGGATTTGCTGGAGCTGTGAAGAGACATAATTTTGCAGGGGGCCCCGCTGCTCACGGTTCTAAGTTTCACAGAAAGCCAGGATCAATGGGTATGAGAACATGGCCAGGCCGAGTGCTCAAAGGAAAGAAACTTCCAGGTCATTTTGGTGATGAGCAGACAACTGTAAGAAAAGTTCAAATTGTAGACGTGATTCCATCTGAGAATGTTCTTTTAATAAAAGGAGCCGTTCCAGGTGCAATGAATACACTCGTTAAATTAATGAAAGAAGAGTAATGTTATGGCAGTAAAAGTACCAGTACTCAATTGGGATAAAAAAGAAGTTGGAACTGTGGAGTTCCCTAAAGAAATATTAGAAGCTCCTCTTCGCAAAGACTTAATGCAAGCAGTAGTTAAATGGCAATTAGCTTCGCGTCGCCAAGGAACTCACAGTACTTTAACAAAAGGACTTGTTCGTGGTGGTGGTAAAAAGCCATTTAAACAAAAAGGAACAGGAAATGCGAGACAAGGCTCTATCCGTTCTCCATTAATGCCTGGTGGTGGTATCATATTTGGTCCTCAACCTCGTGATTATTCTTACACTCTTCCAAAAAAATTAAAGCAAGCAGGATTAAAAGCTGCGCTTTCATATTTGTTTAAAGAAGGAAAGTTTTTTGTTGTTAAGGATATGACTTCAAAAGAAGGAAAAACAAAAGAGCTCAACGCTAGACTAAAAGACTTTGGAATTGAAAAGGCTCTTCTTGTTGATGTTGATGCGGACGCAAATTTTAAGAGAGCTGCTCGTAATCTGAAAAACTACAGATTTAGAAATGCAGAAGGCGTAAACGTTTTTGACTTACTCAAGTATGACGCTGCAATTATAACTCAATCTTCTGTAGAGAAGATTTTAAGCCGTTGCGGGGAGAGAGGTTAACATGATCGAAGTAATCAAGCGCCCATTAGTAACAGAGAAAAATTCAATTTATAACTCTCTAAACACATACGTATTCGAAGTAGATACAGCAGCAAGAAAAACTCAAATTAAAGCAGCTGTTGAATCTGCATTTAGAGTTAAGGTTGAAGAAGTTCGTACTGTTAATTGTAGAAACAGAGCTCGTCGTGCTGGTATGAAAATGAGCCCTGTTAAGTATTGGAAAAAAGCATTTGTTAAACTCGCTCCTGGCGAAAAAATTAGCCTCTTCGAAGGCGCTTAATAGGTTGAAAGGGAAACAACATGGGAATTAAGACATTCCGTCCTATTACAAAAAGCCGCAGACATATGACTGGGTTTGATTTTTCTGAGATCACAAAAGATACTCCAGAAAAATCTCTAACAACTCGTCTAACTAAAAAAGCTGCAAGAAATAACCACGGTCAAATTACAGTTCGTCACCAGGGTGGTGGGCATAAAAGAAAGTACCGTCTCATTGATTTCAAGAGATTGAAGTTAGATGTACCTGCAAAAGTTGCTGGCATTGAATACGATCCTAATAGAACTGTTCGTATTGCTTTAATTAATTATATTGACGGTGAAAAAGCATACATCTTAGCTCCAATTGGTCTTTCTGTAGGAGACATTGTTATTTCAAGTGAGTCTGCAGATATTAAACCGGGAAATTCTCTTAAATTAGAAAACATTCCAGTTGGAACGATTATACATGGAATTGAAATTCGACCTGGAAAAGGTGCGCAAATGGTTCGTTCTGCAGGTAGCGGGGCGTTTCTATTAGCTAAAGAAGGCAAGTACTGCCTTGTAAAACTACCATCAGGTGAAGTTCGAAAAGTATTGAGCGTGTGCAGAGCTGCTATTGGTCAGTTAGGAAATACAGATAACGAAAATATTAAAATGGGTAAAGCAGGCCGTAAACGCTGGTTGGGTATTCGTCCTACAGTTCGTGGTATGGCTATGAACCCGGTTGATCACCCACTTGGTGGTGGTGAGGGACGTGGAAAAGGTCATCACCCAGTTACTCCATGGGGACAGCCGTGTAAGGGCTATAAAACTCGTCATAATAAACGAACTGATAAGTTCATAGTAACTAGAAGAAAATAAAGGGAGATAATTAACGTGGCTAGATCAATTAAAAAAGGTCCATTTGTAGATCAGCATATACTTAGCAAGATTATCCAAGCAAACGAGACTGGGAATAAAAAAGTTATTAAGACATGGTCGCGAAGATCTGTGATTATTCCTGATGCTGTAGGATTAACGTTTGCTGTTCATAACGGTAAAAAGTTTGTTCCAGTTTATATTACAGAAAACATGATTGGGCACAAATTCGGTGAGTTTGCACCAACTCGAGTCTTTACTGGTCACACAGAAGGTAAAGCAACAGAAGTATCGAAAACGTAAGGAAAAGGTTTATGGAAGTAAAAGCAAGTTTAAAATACGCACGAGTTGGAGCAAGAAAAGCTCGCCTTGTTGCAGATCTCATTAGAGGCAAGGATGTTAACGAAGCTCTTGAGGCTCTTACGTTCTTAAATAAAAAGTCTGCAGGTATGATTAAGAAACTAATCGAATCTGCTGTGGCAAACGCTGAGCAAAAGCAAGTTATCGACGTTGATAACTTATTTGTGAAGACTATTTGGGTTGATGCTGGTCCTCAGATGAAGCGTTACATTCCAAAAGCTCAAGGACGTGCATCAGAGATTAGAAAAAAACTTAGTCATATAAACGTAGTGTTGGAAGAGAGGTAAGCCGTGGGACAGAAGGTTAACCCAATTGGTTTAAGAGTAGGCGTTATAAGAACATGGGATTCAAGATGGTTTGCAAAAGGGCCTCTTTATGCTGAGCAAATACACGAAGATTTCAAGTTAAGAGAGTATATCAAGAAAAAGCTTAAGCATGCAGGCGTAGCGAGAATTGAGCTAGAGAGAGCTGCAAATAAGGTGAAAGTTATTATTTCAACTGCTCGCCCAGGTGTTGTGATTGGAAAAAAAGGAACTGGAATTGATTCTCTAAAAGCAGAGGTTCAGAAGTTAACAAAGAGCGAAGTGTTTCTAAATATCCATGAGGTGAGAAAGCCAGATATGGATGCTCAGTTGATTGCTGAGAACATTGCTCTTCAAATTGAGAAGCGTGTCTCTTGGAGACGTGCTCTTAAAAAGGGAATTCAAGCAGGTATTCGTGTTGGTGTTCGCGGTATTAAGATTAAAGTTGGCGGGCGACTCGATGGAGCTGAAATTGCGAGATCTGAGTGGTACAATGAGAAGAGCGTGCCTCTTCACACACTAAGAGCTGACATTGATTACGGTACTTCAGAAGCACTAACAACATACGGTCTTATTGGGATAAAAGTTTGGGTTTATAAAGGTGATATTTTAACTGCTAAGGAAGTTCAGGAGGGCAGCCGTGCTTAGTCCAAAGAGAGTTAAATATAGAAAACAACATAAAGGGCGTCGTAAAGGTACAGCGTACCGTGGAAGTTCTTTGAATTTCGGTGATTTTGCACTTCAAGCAGTTGAAGACGGATGGATTACTGACAGACAGTTAGAGGCTAGTCGTATTGCTATCAGCAGATCTATTAAAAGAGGTGGAAAGATCTGGATTCGTATATTTCCAGATAAATCTATTACTAAAAAAGCTGCTGAAACAAGAATGGGTAGCGGTAAAGGTAACCCAGAGTTTTGGGTTGCAAGTATCAATCCCGGCAGAATCTTATTTGAAATGAATGGTGTTACTAGAGAGCAGGCTTTTGAGGCATTTAGACTTGCTGGACATAAGCTTCCAATTAAAACACGTTTTCTTGAGAGAGTATAATTATGAAGTTTAAAGATGTTAAAGGTTTACCTCCAAAAGAGATAACTAAAAAGGCGACCGAATTAAAAAAAGATCTTTTTGAAATGAAGATCAAGAATTCTCTTGGACAGCTTAATAATCCTGTTCAAATTCGTGAAGCCCGAAAGAATGTAGCAAGATTATTAACCGCATTAAATGCAAAGAATCAGTAAGGGTAGATTATGAGCAAGGCTACTACAGAAAACAGAGGACGTCGCAATATCGTAATTGGTTTTGTGACTAAAAAAAGCTCTGACAAAACAATTAAAGTTGAAGTTGAAAGACAGGTTCGTCACGAAAGATACGGCAAATACATCAAGAGAAACTCTAGATATATCGTTCACGACGAAAAAAACGAAGCTCAAGTAGGCGATAGAGTTGGTATTTGTGAGACTCGTCCCATGAGTAAACTAAAGAGATGGAAGCTTGCGAGTGTAATTGAGAAAGCAGCGCGAGAAGGAGCAGATCAATGATTCAAATGCAAACACGCTTAAAAGTTGCTGATAACTCTGGCGCTAAAGAAGTTATGTGCGTGAAAGTTATTGGTGGTTCTAAGAAAAGAACTGCATCGTTGGGTGACGTTATTGTTGTGTCAATCAAGGAAGCTCTTCCAAATTCAAAAGTTAAAAAAGGTGATGTTGCGAAGGCCGTTATTGTTAGAACAATCAGCAAGGTGCGTAGAGCAGATGGAAGTTATATCCGCTTTGACGATAACTCTGCTGTATTGATTAAGGCAGATAATGAACCTGTAGGAACACGTATTTTTGGACCTGTTGCGCGTGAGCTCAGAGCTAAGCAATTCGTAAAAATTATTTCTCTAGCTCCAGAAGTGCTTTAAAGAAGGATAGCCTATGAACAGACTACAAGAAAAATATAGAAAAGAAGTAATCGGACAGATGCAGAAAGAGTTTCAGTATAAGAGCTCTATGCAAGTGCCACGTATCGATAAAATAGTTGTAAATATGTGCGTTGGTGAAGCTACAAAAAATGGTAAGCTCATTGAAATCGCGGCTGAAGAGCTAGGGCAAATCACAGGTCAAAAACCTATGATTGCGAAAGCTAAAAAAGCGATCTCGAACTTCAAACTAAGAGAAGGCATGCCTATTGGCTGTTACGTAACTCTTAGACGTGAAAAAATGTGGGCATTTTTTGATAGACTAGTAAATCTTGGGCTACCAAGAGTTCGCGATTTCAGAGGACTTTCTGCAAAGGGGTTTGATGGACGTGGAAATTACAACATGGGTCTTAAGGAACAAATCGTTTTCCCAGAGATCTCTCTAGAGAAAATTGATCAAACTAGAGGAATGAACATTACAATTTGTACAACTGCTAAAACGGATGCGGAAGGGCGTGCACTACTTGCAGCGTTTGGCTTCCCATTCAGACAATAAGGAAGGCGTTAATGGCTACAAAATCTCACATTGCTAGAAATGAAAAACTCAAAGTAAAGGTGGAGAAGTTCAGAGCGGTACGAGCTGAGCTTAGAAAAGTTATAAAAGATCCGAATGCAACACCTGAAGAAAAATTTGAAGCGCAAGCTAAAATGGCAAAACTTCCGCGTAAGTCTATTGAAACACGCGTTAGAAACCGTTGTTTGATTTCAGGCAGACCAAGAGCATTTTTGAGAAAGTTTCAAATGTCTAGAATTGCATTTAGAGATGCTGCAAGCCGTGGATTGCTTCCAGGTGTTATTAAGGCAAGTTGGTAAGAGGTTAATATGATAGATACAGTTGGTGATTTTTTAACAAGAATAAGAAATGCTTCAGAAGCTAAGCATCTGAAAGTTGATGTTGCTAGTTCTGGAATGAGAAAAAATATTGCTGAAGTTCTTAAAAAAGAAGGCTTCATCAGAAACTACAAAGTTGTTGCCGATGGAAGACAAGGAATGATGAGAGTTTACTTGAAGTATGATGCTAAAGGTGAGCCTGTTATTAAGAATCTTCGCAGAATGAGCAGACCTGGAAGAAGATACTATGTTGGTTCTGATAAAATCGAAAAGGTTAGATCAGGTTATGGTATTGCGGTGTTAAGTACGAATAAGGGCATCTTGTCTGGCAATGAAGCTGAAAAGCAAAAAGTTGGCGGCGAGTACCTTCTTAAAGTTTGGTAATAGAGGTTGATATGTCACGTATTGGAAAAGCTCCAGTAATTTTTGATAAAGCTATTCAAGTTACTGTGAATGGAAATAATGAAGTTATTGTTAAGGGTGCTAAGGCAACTGAAACAATTAAGATGAGACCTGAGATTAAAGCTGAAGTTAAAGGTCAAGAGATCGTCTTGACTCGTAAATCTGATGCAAAGGCCGTAAAGGCACTTCATGGTCTGTATAGAGCTCAGGTTCAAAATGCAGTCACTGGTGTTACAAAAGGTTTCACTAAGGCGCTTGAGCTGGTTGGTGTAGGTTACAGAGCTGGAGTAAAAGGTAAACAATTAGAACTAACTCTTGGGTTTAGTCATCCAGTTGTTTATGACATTCCGACGGGAATTGAAATTAAAGTTGAGAAACAAACGCTGGTGTCTGTTATCGGTTCAAACAGAGCTCTTGTAGGGCAAGTTGCTGCTGATATTAGAGACTTTAAGCCGCCAGAGCCATATCTCGGTAAAGGTGTTAAGTATCAAGATGAGCATATCCGTCGTAAAGCGGGTAAGGCTGCTGGTAAATAGTAGGTAGAGGTATAAGATGAAGTTAAAACTAAAAAATAAAACAAGCCCGAAGAGAGCAAGTCGAATTAAGAAGAAGCTTAGAGTTCGCTCAAAGATTTCTGGTACAACTGAAAGACCACGTCTTTGTATTTACAAAAGTCTTAAATACATAACAGCACAGGTTGTAGATGATTCAACAGCAAAGACATTATTCTCATTATCTTCTAAGACTCTTTCTACAAAATCTAAAGCAAATGCAGAAGCTGCAAAAGAGTTGGGTAGAGAGTTTGCGTCACTAGCAAAGAAGAATAAGGTTGAAGAAGTTGTATTTGATAGAAACGGATTTTTATATCACGGCCGTATTAAGGCTTTCGCAGATGCTGCTCGTGAAGCTGGATTAAAATTTTAATTAAGGTAAATAGGAGATTTAAGGCGTGAGCACTGAAACTAATAATGAATTACAAGAAAGAGTTGTTTCAATTAGCCGTGTAACTAAAGTTGTGAAGGGTGGGCGAAGAATGTCTTTTTCTGCTCTAGTAGTGGTGGGAGATGGCAACGGAAACGTTGGTTTTTCTCTAGGCAAAGCCAGTGAAGTTCCAGAAGCAATTGGAAAAGCGTCTAGATCTGCAAAAAAACACCTTAAGAAGATTACTGTTCAAGAGGGTACAATTCCTCACGAAGTTGTTGGATGTTTTGGGGCTGCAAAAGTTATTCTGTTGCCAGCAAAGCCTGGTACAGGTGTTATTGCAGGTGGAGCTGTTAGAGCTGTGCTTGAGACAGTAGGTGTTAAAAATATTCTTACAAAATGTGTTGGGACAACAAACCCACATAACGCATTAAGAGCTACTTTAAATGGATTAGCTCAGTTGAAGCTCAAAGAAGAAATCTACTCTAGCAGAGGAAAAGAGGCATAATTATGGCTCGCAAGTTTAAAGTTAAGTTAGTTAAAAGCACAATTGGTTGTACAAAAGATCAAAAAGAGACTGTGAGATGTTTGGGTCTTAGAAAAATTGGCCATGAGGTGGTTGTTAATGACACCCCTGCAAACCGTGGTCAGGTCTACAAGATTCAACACCTTCTAAGTGTAGTAGTGGAGAAGTAAGATGAGCATACTAGGTAAATTAAAAATTAAGCATGGGTCTAGAACTAAGCCAAAGCGACTTGGGCGTGGTGAAGGATCTGGTCTTGGTAGTACAGCCGGTAAAGGACACAAAGGTCAGTTGGCTAGAACTGGTGGAAAAGTTAGACGTGGATTTGAGGGTGGTCAAACTCCTCTACACAGAAGACTTCCTAAGTTTGGATTCAACAATAAGGACTTTGCTACTAAATATCTTGTTGTGAATCTATCTCAGTTAGATAAACTTTCTGGTGAAGTAACTCCAGAAATCTTAAGACAGAAGAAGCTAGTTCGTGGTCAAGGGCCAGTAAAGATTCTTGGTAATGGACAGCTAAAAAAGTCTTTAAAGGTAAAGGCTCATCGTTTTAGCGAAACTGCTAAGAAAGCAATTGAGCAAGCTGGTGGTTCAGTAGAGGTTATTACTAACGCATAATTTTAAGGAAGCATCTTGTGTCAGGCGTACAAAATATAGTTATCAATCCAGAGTTAAGAAAAAGGATTTTCTTTACTATCATAGTATTAATTATTTATCGAATCGGTGTTCATATACCAACTCCTGGAGTTGATACTGCACAGGTTATAAAATACTTCCAAGAGCAGTCCGGAAATATTTTTGGACTGTTTAACACATTCACCGGCGGTGCATTAGAGCAGTTTAGTATCTTTGCTCTAGGTATTATGCCTTACATCTCAAGCTCGATTATATTTCAGCTTTTAACAGCCGTGATTCCAGCTCTTGAATCTCTTAAAAAAGATGGAGCAACGGGGCAAAAGAAAATCAATCAGTATACCAGATATGGAACAATTGTTCTGGCAATTATTCAAGGATACGGAATTTCAACTTTCTTAAAGTCTCAAGCATATAACAACATGCCATTGGTTCACTCTCCTATGGTAGGAGTTATCCCTTTTGAGGTTATGACGATTATAACTCTAACTGCTGGTACATGTTTTATCATGTGGTTGGGTGAACAGATCACAGAGAGAGGAATAGGTAACGGTGTTAGCTTGATCATTTTCTCTGGAATCGTTGCGGGTATTCCTTCTGGAACGTCTCAGCTTCTAAGTCTTATTTCTAAAGGGCAGCTTTTAACTGTTGTTGCTTTGGCAATTTTGTTCTTCATGGTTATTGTTATAGGTGCAATTGTGTTTCTTGAAACAGGGCAAAGACGCATACCTATCCAACACTCTCAGAGAGCTCCAGGTAGAAATAACATGAGCCAACAGACGAGCTATTTACCTCTAAAATTGAACTTTTCGGGAGTTATACCTCCAATTTTTGCTTCTAGCTTGTTGATGTTTCCTGCAACACTCAGTCAGTTCACTGAGGCGGGGTGGTTAGTGGCAATGAGAGATTCACTTGCGCCATCAGGTCCTATTTACAACATACTATTTGTAGCTTTGATTGTTTTCTTCTGTTTCTTTTACACAGAGGTGGTTTTTAATCCCAATGATGTATCAGAAAATTTAAAGAAGAGTGGTGGTTTTATTCCTGGCATTCGTTCGGGAAAAGCAACATCAGACTACATTATGTCAGTTTTGAACCGTATCAATGTGGGTGGAGCAATTTACATAAGTGCAATTTGTATATTGCCAACAATTGTACAGCGGTATGCAGGTGTTCCATTTTATTTTGGTGGAACAAGCTTGCTAATTGTTGTTGGAGTGGCTTTAGATACAACTCAGCAAATTCAGTCGTATTTAATATCGCAAAAATATGAAGCATTTCTAAAGGGTACAAAGATTCGTGGTAGGAGGGTTCAGTATTGAACATCCTTCTATTTGGAGCGCCTGGCTCAGGAAAAGGGACGCAGTCTGCTTTGTTGGTAGAAAAGCTAGGGTACTTGCATATTAGCTCTGGTGATCTGTTTCGAACAGCGATCAAGAATCAAACACCTCTTGGTTTAAAGGCTAAGTCGTTTATGGACAGAGGTGAGTTGGTTCCGGATGACATAACAATAGATCTCATAAAAGAGGTCTTGTTGAAGAAGATAGGGCAGAAGTTCATTTTGGATGGATTTCCAAGAACAACTGTTCAAGCGGATGCGCTTGAGGTTCTATTAAGAGACCTCAAGACAAGTTTAAATAAGGCCATTTTTTTAGAGGTTCCAAAGGAGCATCTAAAAAAGAGGCTTGTGGGACGTCGGGTATGTAAAAATTGCGGAGCGACGTACCATATGGATGGCCATCCACCTAAAAAAGCAGGTATATGTGATATTTGCCAAGGTGAGGTTGTCCAGAGAGCCGACGACAAGGAAGACGTTATAGAGAACCGTTTGACGGTTTATGAGACTAATACAGCGCCACTAAAGAACTACTATGCTGGAAAAGGTCTTTTGAAACCTCTAAATGGCTTAGGTAATCAGGATGAAATATTCTCTAGGATTGTAGAAGAATTAAAAAGTTGAACATAAAAACTAGACAGAGGTTATTTTGCGCGTTAAACTGCGCAGTCTTTTGTCTATATATAATTATTTGAGGCGCTTATGAAAGTCAGAGCTTCCGTTAAAAAAATTTGTAATAAATGTAAAATCATTCGCAGAAAAGGCGTTATTCGTGTGATCTGTGAAAATTCTAAGCACAAGCAAAGGCAGGGTTAAAAATGGCACGTATTGCTGGAGTCGATCTCCCTAGAAATAAGAGAATCGAAATTGCATTAACATACATCTATGGTGTTGGTCGTAAGGTATCTAAGGATATTTGTAAAGAGGCTGGTTTTGAATCAAAACTCAGAACAGATAATTTAACAGACGCAGATATCGCAAAAATTCGTGAATTATTAACTCGCTACAAAGTTGAGGGTGATCTTAGAAAAGATATTTCACTTTCAATAAAGAGACTTATGGATTTAGGTTGCTATAGAGGCTTGAGACACAGAAAAGGACTTCCTGTTCGTGGCCAAAGATCTCGTTCAAATGCAAGAACTCGTAAGGGTCCTCGTAAGACCGTAGCAAATAAGAAAAAAGCAGTCTAATTCGTAAGGAGATAAAAGAATGTCTACAGCGACAACTACAACTACAAATAAGCCAGCTAAGAAAAAAGTTAAGAGAAGCGTTCCAGTTGGGAAGTGTTTTATTCAAGCAGGCTTTGGAAATACTATCGTAACACTAACTGATACAGCTGGTAATACAATTGCTTGGTCAAGTGCAGGTATGCTTGGGTTTAAAGGAAGCCGTAAAGGTACTCCTTATGCAGCCCAAATGACTGCTGAAGACGCTTGCAAAAGAGCCGCTGATACAGGTTTAAAATCAGTTGATGTATTAGTAAAAGGGCCAGGAGCAGGTCGCGAAACTGCGATTCGTGCAATTGGTGCTTTTGGAATTCGTGTTATGTCTATTAAGGATGTTACTCCGATTCCGCACAACGGTTGCCGTCCTCCAAAACGAAGACGCGTATAATTTTTTGGCTTATTGAATATATTTAGTTTTAAAGATTTTAGGAGTTAGAAATGCAAGAGTATTATTACAAGTTCTGGAGAGACCTCATTAAACCAAAAAGCTTTGATGTAGATAAGGACTCTCTACGTTCGACATACGGAAAGTTTGTCGTTCGCCCGCTTGAGAAGGGATATGGGGTTACAATTGGTAACTCACTCAGAAGAATTCTTTTGAGCTCAATGATGGGATCAGCGGTTTCTGCTGTTCGTTTTGATGGAGTTCTTCATGAGTTCTCTACAATCCCAGAGGTTCTAGAGGATGTTACGGATATTATTTTAAATTTGAAGCAAGTTCGCTTTAAGCAGTTTGATTCTGAGCCAAAAGTTCTTCGTCTTCAAAGACAAGGTCCTTGCACAATCACTGCCGCAGATATTCAACTCGTAGATGGACTTGAAATCTTAAATCCTGATCAGCATATTTGTACAGTTGGTGAGGGTGGTAAGGTTGATGCCGAAATCGTTGTGAGTTTTGGTCGTGGTTATGTACCTGCCGAATTCCAGTCAAAAGGTCTTTCTGTTGGTTATATCCCTGTTGATTCTTTGTACTCTCCAATCAAGAGAGTAAACTACACAGTATCTAATGCGCGTGTTGGTCAAAGAACTGACTATGATGCTTTAACAATTGAAGTTTGGACAGATGGTTCTTTAAAACCAGAAGAAGCTCTTTCATTAAGCTCTAAGATCATGAAAGAACAACTGCAGGTATTCATTAACTTTGATGAGTCAGTTGAGCCGGATGAAGTACAAGAAAGCACATCATCTCCAAAGCTAAATGAAAATCTATTTAGATCAGTTGATGATCTTGAGCTTTCAGTGAGAAGTGCTAATTGCTTGAAGAACGCAAATATTAGATACATTGGTGAGTTAGTAACAAAAACTGAAGCGGAAATGCTTAAGACGAAGAATTTTGGTAGGAAGTCTTTGAATGAAATCAAAGAACTTTTATCTGAAATGGGTTTATCATTGGGTATGAAAATTGATGGATGGCCACCAGTTGGTTGGGATCCTGATTCTCCGAGAAAAAGTAATTAATTAAAAAGGTGATGTAATATGAGACATAAGGCCGCCACAACACATTTAGGTCGTTCGACAAAAGCTAGAAGAGGATTGCTTAGAAATTTAGTGAACTCTTTAGTTGAGCACGGAAGAATTACTACGACTGTTACAAAAGCTAAAGAACTTAGAAGACACGTAGAGAGAGCTGTTACTCTTGGTAAAAAAGGAACTTTGCATGCAAGAAGAGTCTTGCTCTCTCGCTATCCAAAGCCATCGACTGTAGAAGCTTTGATGAAAGATATTGGTCCAAGATTTAAAACTCGTCCAGGTGGATATACTCGAGTTATTAAACTTGGTACACGTAAAGGTGACTGCGCAGAGATGGCTTTTATTGAGTGGGTTGACTATCAACTTCCTACAAAAGCAGAGGCAGCTACAGATAAAAAAGCTAAAACGGCGAAGAAAGCTGCTGCTCCTAAAAAAGCAAAGACAGCTAAAAAAGCAGAGTAAACTGTTTTAAATTAATAGCTACTAATGAAAGCCTATGAGAATTCTCGTAGGCTTTTTTATTTGGTAGTATTATGTTCAATCGTCTGTAGGTGTTGTATGTCCAAAAAAATTGTACCACTTCTAATTTTTATATTTGTTGTTTTTGGTGTTGGTATTTTTGTTTATCGAGCAATTCAATCTAGCGAGGGAAATTCTTCTGAGCAATCACAGGTTGCTTTGTCAGCACTAGATGCCCTGAAAAGTGATGGACTAAGTCAGTTAGCAGTGACGTATGCTAACGGAGAAAAGTTTGATTTATCTACAATTCAGTCCCCCATTATCATTTTAAATTTTTGGGCATCTTGGTGCGGCCCTTGTGTGGAGGAGATACCATCCTTTATTAATCTAATTAAGGAGTATGGGGGGCAAGTTACGCTTTTAGCTGTATCTTTAGATTCAGATCTTGATCAGATGGATCAGTTTTTAAAGGGATTTGAAATTAAAAATAAAAATATACATGTATTGATCGATCCTACTTTTGAAGTAGCCCAGTCTATGGGGACAACAAAGCTCCCTGAGAGTTATATACTTGGCCCAGATCGTAAGCTTGTGCGTAAAGTTTCTGGCTCAATTGATTGGACCTCAATTGAAATGAAGGCATATATCAATAATCTCCTTACGAATCCTTGATTTCGATCTATATATCATTGTGTAATAAACACTTAAGGGGAGTGTTTTATGCGTTTTCTGATCTTAGTTTTTGCATTTACATATTCTATTTTTGCAAGTGCAAACAAACCGTGTGGTCAAGTTATACAGACAACAGGACGAGTGGATATTCTAAAGGCCCAAAACAATACAGATTTAGAACGTTATGCAAAAGCTATCAAAGCTCCGTACGAGTTGTTATGTACAGATGTTATCGTTACGCAAAGTGGATCAAGAGCCAAAATAAAGTTTGCTAACGGGATTATTACCCTTGGTCCAAATACACGTATTGCAATTAATAAGGTTGTTCGGAATACAAATAATCCAAGTATTTTAAATCTCACATACGGTAAAATTAGAACTTTTTTTGACTCTGAGGAAGCTCAAAAGCAAAAAGAGGCTCAGTTTAAAGTTAAAACATCAACTGCTGTTATTGGAGTTCGTGGAACGGATTTTTACGTAAAGTTTGATCCAAATAAAGATATTACAAAGCAAGCTACATTAAAGGGTCAAGTGGAAGTAGAGCAAGTCGGAACCAAACAAAAAGTAGTAGTCAATTCAGGCCAGCAAGTAGATGTTGCAGAAATAAAATCAACTCAAGTATCTGACAAGATTCAAGAAGATCTAAAAAATGAGGCTAAGATAGAGGGGGCACAAGTAGAGGCTGTTGATGTAACCCCAAAGCTTGAGGTGAAGCCAATTGAAAAAGAACTTGTAGTTGATATACGCCAAACGTCAGCATTAGTAAAAACAGAAGAACCGTTTACTTCCCCGGAGGCTGTTAAGGTTTTAGGTGAGCCCGAGAAGTGGGTTCCACCTGTTGATGAAATTCCAGGTGATCTTAAGGAGATAGAAAATATATTTTAAGAATCTTCTTGAGTTTCCTATTTAGTTAGCCCGCCACTGATTTATTACGGAATCAGAAGTTCACACTAGGGCCTATATAAAAGTTGACTGAATAATTAAGAAAGTGACCTCTAGGATCAACGGCCTCTGCGCCAAAAGGATAGCGTAGTTCTTTTATGCTGCCTTTGTGTAGTGATTGAATGATTCGTCCCTCTACCCCTGCAATAAGAGAAAACCAGCTATTTGGAAAGAATATGTATTGATATCCAAGAGCTGCCACAAAATTCCATTTGTATTCTAATCTTATCTTATAATCATTTAGTAGATCTTCTTTTACGAAGGCATCGATTGTTTGTCTTGAAAGGCCTGCGTAGTAGTAAAGTGAGGCCGGTTCAATGTAATTGTGCCTAAGCCCAACTGCTGCAATGAAACTTTCAATTCGGTTACTCATATATCCAATAGGGGCAGGTCCGTTCATTTCATCCAAAGCATCTTGATTTTCAGCCTCTGAAAACTCTAAAAAAGCAATGACTGAATGTTTCTCCGCAATTTGAAAGTTCACACCTAATCGTGCTCCAGTGACTTCAAATTTTTGCTCTGTGATATCTCTGTCTTTATCCCAGTCATGTACCCCACCAATACCAATATGAGGTTGCAAGTACACTCGAAATTTACTGGGATTAACCGGTGCATCTGCCTTCCAACGGATACTTTCTTTAGGCAGAGGGAACTTTTGATCTCTTTTCCAAATGTCTGCCTCTGTGGGCTGATCCTTCAATGGAAGAAGCTTGCCGCTGACATGCGAGTAAGTAAGTTGTGTTTTGAGGTCTTTGGATTGTGAGCGCACTTGATCTTTGAAGATAATTAGGAATTTTTTATCAAACAGAATTTCTCCATTTTGAATTTCAATTGGAGCTTCTAGCAGAGTGAGATTCTCTGTTTTATCTTCAGGGCAAATCCATCTGACAGAGCCAGATTTTATAGTCCAAGGGGAGAGTTTG
>CAUJDY010000133.1 GCA_963169805.1 Bdellovibrionota bacterium
CCTCAAAGCACGCAAAGTAATATCTTCTGTATTTCCAATGGGAAGGGCTACAATCTGGAGCATGTTTCAAAATTCCATAGGTTACGATCCATCAAATGACTGGGGTTTACATTTGTCAAAGATGAGATTAGTGAGTTTTTAATTTCTGGGATCTCTTTTTCAAGATCCTTTAGCATCATTTTCAACTTCCTACGCTTGTGATCTCCGTGAGTATTCTCACCGCAAGCCAGAGGACACTGACAACAGACTATCGGATAACCCTTTTCTTTTGCAAAAGTAATGATGTCATCTTCTTTAACGTAAACGAGTGGGCGAATCACCTTAGCAGATCCATCTTCCGGCTGAAGAACCGGAGCCATCGAGGCTATTTTTCCAGAAAAAAATTGATTTAACAAAAGAGTCTCAATCATGTCATCCAGATGGTGGCCAAGTGCAATTTTATTACAGTTTAGTTTTTTTGCTGCAGAAGAAAGAGCCCCTCGCCTCAGGCGAGCACACAAAGAACAAGGCACAACGCCCTCGTCTAATTTCTCGTTAAGAATGGAAGCAATGTCTACATATTGCATTTCATTTTTAATATCTTTTTTGGCAAGAAAATCCTCAATTTTATCTTGCCTAAATCCCGCATAGCCTTGATCGATATTAACGGCTACTAAGCTGAAATCGACAGGCGCTCTTTTTTGAAGGTTATGCAAAACCTCTAGTAAAACCCAAGAGTCTTTGCCCCCAGAGACGGCTACCAAGATAGAGTCACCATCTTGGATCATTTTGTAGTCAGCTATAGCGGTTCCTATGGAGCGATAAAGCCGTTTTTCGAGTTGCTGGATGTCTGCCATGGCCGCCACTATGAAAAGAGGAGGAAGTCTTGTCAACGAGATTCAAAAAAGGTAGTTTATATTATGATTGATTTTTTAAAAGCCTATAAAAGCTACGATCCAGCCGCAAAATCTCTTCTTGAAATTTTAATTTGTTACCCAGGCCCCAAAGCTATCTTCTTACATCGAATTTCACACTGCCTCTACCAAATGAAGTTGTTTTTGCTAGCTCGCCTCGTGAGCGAAGTTTCCCGCCTACTCACTGGAATTGAAATCCACCCAGGTGCAAAAATAGGCAAAAGACTTGTGATCGACCACGGTATGGGAGTGGTCATTGGCGAAACCTCCGTTATTGGTGATGATTGTTTAATTTTTCATGGAGTTACACTTGGCGGAAAGAGTTTTGAAAACATCAAACGTCATCCCACTATAGAAGATCGAGTTACAGTAGGCGCAGGAGCAAAAATTCTAGGAAATATCACAATCGGAAGAGAGTCCTCTATTGGCGCTAATTCTGTTGTCACAAAAGATATTCCTGCAGGAAGTGTTGCAACAGGAATTCCGGCTCAAATAAAATAAAAAGGTACTCCAGGTACCTTTCTATTTACTACGCCCTCAAAAAAGAAGCCCCCTTTTTCATTCACAATGGTCGAGATTATTACTGAATCCGGAGTAAGCGGATTTAATTTGCTCAGACATCAAAGGGTTAACGGCCTTTACAAAGTTTAATCTGCGACATGCAAAAGGAGTCGCTACACACGCTTCATATCTTTGTGGCTCTGTAATTCTGTAAGAACGATCACATAAGTTAGATCCAGAAATCGCTAAGCTAAAAGTTAGACTCCAGTAATCTATTGCCATTCGCGAAACCTTGCCCACAAATTGTTCTGGTCCTTCTGTGATAGGCGTATTTTTAACAACCCATGCTGCCTGCTCCTCAGCACTGATACGATTATCATGGTTTAAATCAGATTGATGAACACAAAAATCAGCTCGCGCAATTTCTTGCTTTGTAGATGTAATTCGACACAAAGGTGAAAGCTCTGATCCATGAGTTATTCTGCCCGTCCCTGCGACTCCGCCACTGCATTCATATCGCACTAAATCTCCCGTGATATGCCATCCTCCTTCGAATGACACTTGTCCTTTAAACCCGAAAGGTGAAAAAAGACAGACTGATTGAGTCCCATCTCTTTGCCCTCCTACAACATAATCTTGCCCTGTAAGTGTACGAACTTGAGTGCATTCACATGAAGATGATAATCGTGATGAAGATCCTTGGCGTGAATAAGATTGTGCAGATGCGTAAGTTGCTATCAATGATAGTAAAACTAGTGTGAATTTCATAAGAACCCCTTTTCTATATATTTTTGATTTCCAAAAACTAGGCCAAAGTTTTGTAGAGACCTTTAAATAGAAAGAATTGAATTTGAATCTTTGTTTATATTTTTCTGCATAAAACATTTTCGAAAAGATAAAGATATTTGAATCAATCCAAAACACTCAACAATTCAAGAAGGGTTTTTGTCAAAAAGTTAGAATATTCTAAATAGAATACGAAATATTATGTGACGGTACTCGATTATGATTCAAATCATATGAAATAATGTCAAAACTGTATTCTTTTTCTAAAAGATATTGCCCTACAATTAAGGATTAAGTATTTCCAGAACCATGACATGTCTTAAAGTTTTTCATCCATTATTCGTAGCAATTCTTTTACTTTCAATTAGTACCAGCTGTGCAGACCCAACGTACTTAGCCGCTAACTCGGGAAGCGATAATGGCGGATTAGGAAATTCAACCTTTGATATTTGCAAAAATGATTTTTGCTTTTCATTTGATTGGCTGGCTGGACCTGAATATCGCAAAGAATCCAGCTTTATTTTATCTGTGCGCAATGCGGATGGCGATTTAGTCGATTTTAATTTTACGCCCCATTTTTATTTGTACATGCCAGATCACGGACACCCAGGAGATCCTCTTACAGCAACTCGTTTAGAAAAGGGCTTGTACAAAATTGAGAAGGTGATGTTTTTTATGAAGGGCCAATGGGATCTTCATATTTCTGAAACACAAGACGAAAGCGGATCTTCAAGTGATATTATACTTCCTATTGCTCATTTCTAATTCTTTTGGAGCCAGCTGCTGCGGTGGCAGTAGCGTTGGAATGCCTTTGATTGTAGAAAGTGAAAAAGCAAACTTTATATCAAGATATGTTTTCTCGGAGGTGCAGGACTCTGTAAATTCAGCTGGCCTTTGGAACTCTGTGAATGGCCAGGACTCTTATACAACTCTTAAGCTAGAGGGAAGCTACGCTTTTGCAAAATTCCAAGTCAATGCGGGGATAGATGTTGTTAAAACTGAACTTGGAGAACAGTCTGATTCTGGAATGGGAGATAGCTATATTGGAGGCGCCTATCAAATTCTAGAAGATGAAGTTCCATGGTACAAACCACGCTTGTTCCATTATGTGAAAATAACACTTCCAACAGGTACGTCCATATATGAAGCGAAATCCCCAGAGGAAGCACGAGGCAAAGGGTTTTGGAATATTGGTACTGGATTGTATGTTTATAAGATGAAGTTGCCATTTGATTTTTCAGTACAGACAGAAATTTATCGTGGACTTAAAAAATCATTTTCGAGGTCAGATCTTGGAACATATGAAGTAGATCCAGGCTATGGCGGACACATTCTCGCAGGTGCAGGTTATAACTATAAACTTGCAAGGATAGGAACTTTCTTAGATTGGAATTTGGAAAGCGGAGTTAAAACAACACTCTCTGATTCTGTAAGCTCCAAGCGTTACACAACCTGGGGACTCAATGCGAGCATAATGATTGAGGAGCAATTAGACATTGTTGTAAGTTATTTTGATCAAACACTTTTTGGAAGCCCCTCCAACACAGAGCTCACCCGCGGCTTCTCCCTCGGCCTCCAAAAAAAATGGTACTAAGGTACCAGGTCGCTTGTCCGAATTATGGGGGGTAGCTTTGATTTGAAGAGTAAGGAGTTCACGGCAGAAATTGTCTTTTACTTTATTACAGCTCAGTTAAAAA
>CAUJDY010000134.1 GCA_963169805.1 Bdellovibrionota bacterium
TATACCTTCTCCTGCGCCATGAATTTCTTTGCCGTCGGAGTCTACAAGAATTGGATCGATTCCAAAAAACGGAAGTGTCGCAGATCCGGGTTTCAAATCGGTTGCGGCTGGAAGTGGAGAAATTAAAATTCCGCCAGTTTCCGTTTGCCACCACGTATCTACAATAGGGCATCTTTCATTACCTACATTCTTGTAATACCACATCCAAGCTTCAGGATTGATGGGTTCTCCCACGGATCCAAGAAGTCTAAGACTTTTTCGAGATGTTTTTTGTACATGAGACTCTCCGAGAGCCATAAGAGCACGAATTGCAGTTGGTGCTGTATAGTACGTATTCACTTTGTATTTATCAATAATCTCCCAGTGCCTTGATGGAGTTGGATAATTAGGGACTCCTTCAAACATGAGAGTGGTTGCACCATTACAAAGTGGACCGTAGACAATATAAGAATGCCCTGTAATCCATCCCACATCTGCTGTGCACCAATAAATATCTCCGTCTTGATAATCAAAAACGAGCTGGTGAGTGAGTGACGCATAAACGAGATATCCTCCCGTCGTATGAAGAACTCCTTTGGGTTTTCCTGTCGATCCAGAAGTATAGAGTACAAATAAGGGATCTTCTGCATCCATAATCTCCGGTTGGAATGTAGAAGACTCTTTAGAAATGACGTCATGGTACCAAAGATCGCGGGATGAGTTCCAAGGGATTGAATTTCCTGTACGCTGATAAACGATTACTTTTTTGACAAATGGAGTTTTCAAGAGCGCTTCATCTATATTTTTTTTGAGTGGAATTGTTTTTCCTCCACGCAAACCTTCATCAGCTGTGATAATGATTTCGCTTTTTGAATCTTCGAGACGACTGACTATGGATTCTGGAGAAAATCCTCCAAAAATGACAGAGTGGATTGCTCCAATACGAGCACACGCGAGCATGGCATAAGCTGCTTCTGGGACCATTGGCATATAAATCGTAACTCGGTCGCCTTTTTTGACTCCTAGTTTTTTGAGGGCATTTGAAAGTTTGTTCACTTCATCATGAAGTTCTTGATAGGTGATGCGTCTTTCAGCCTCATCAGGATTATCAGATTCCCAAAGAATAGCTGTTTGATCTTTTTTAAGAGGTAGGTGTCTATCGATGCAGTTGTAAGAAACATTGAGTTTACCGCCTAGGTACCATTGAATTTTGACTGGATCATCAAAAGTCCAATCGCTGACTTGCTTCCATTTTTGAAACCAAGATATACGCTCAGCTTGCTTTGCCCAATATACATCATTTTGAGTAAGAGACTCTTGATACGAACTCGTATAGCTCTGAGTTGTTGTGAGAGTATGGGGGCGATAGTCTTGCTTTTTTGAAATTTTCATAAAAACTCCTTTGTTTTTACAAAGACAAATCTAGTTTTCGTACCAATAAACAACACGAGGCTTTGTTGTGGAGAGTGGCGGCTTCTCTGCAGGCTTTGGAGCTTCTGCTGGCGGTTTGTTGGGATCATTTGGCTGAGCGGGTGGGTTTTGTTTGTTAGGATCTTCGCCTTCACCCTTATCTTTTTGCTCTTTATCTAAAATTGTTTTGAGTCGTTCTTTGGCCCCTTCAACATCATAGACAATGGCTATAATTTCTCTTTGAACATTGTTATAAATTCCTACAGAGCGAATACGGAAATTATATTCATTTCCATAATAGAGTGGAATCTGCGAAGGATTAAAATTCTCTGAATTTGCACCAATAAAAGAGACTAAATCATTGTCATCTTTAAATGGTCCACCTTTTTCTACGTTATTGCGTCTTTCAATAATTTCATCGGCCACTTCATCGTTAATGATGGGGTCTATGCTCATCAAGAGTTCTTTATTAGCCTGATTGACGTTAATCCCCTTAACTCCGTAGATAGTGACTTGAGGAAGTATGAATTGAAATAATTCTTCTGTCATTCCTGCGACTGCTCGAATTTCATCCATTGTTTGAAAAGGGCGATTCGGTGGAATCACTTGGTCCGGTTCCTTGTTGTTGTATTTTGACCCTTCATCTCCTCCGTTTAAGCTCACATTGTCTTCATCAACCCAATCTTGGAAATTATTTACAAGCTCCTCAAATTCTCTTTCTTGATATATCTCTCTCCATTTCTCATCAGATTCGAGTTTATTTTTAAACAATTGGAGAAGTTGATCTTTGATAGATTTTTTTAAAGCATCAGAAGGTGAGTCGAGGTCGTTAAGATCAATTTTAGATCCTTCGGAGCTTATGGAAGTCTGGTAGTTTGCATCCATAAATGAATCGGCCACAGATCCTTTAATCTGATCCTTGTCCGCAATCGAGGTGTTTGCGGTCACAGTGGGTGGCCAAACAAAAGGAAAGCTCCATATCATTTGTGTGTAAGCTTCTTGTCCTTTGAGCTGTTCGCCTAAGGTACCAAGTACGTTTTTATAAAGCTGAATTCTTAATAGCGAAAGTTCAACTCCAGACCGGGCCGCTTCGTAAGCTTTTATACGCCCATATTCTTTGCTGGATAAAACATACTCTACGCTTGTATCGTAAGTAATTTCAACGGCTAAGAACGCCATGATCATAACACAAAAGATTGCCATAAGAAGGGCAACACCGCGCTGAGATTTAAATATCTTCATGGGCCATCTCCTGGGTTTGGAGTTGGATTTTGTGAAGGAGCTTTTTTCTCTATGTTATTGGGAAATCTTAGAGGAATCACTCGGATAGCTGAAAGCTCTCTTTTTTCTTTTTCTATTGTTAAAGTTACTTCTACCGCTTCCGGGAAGTTGTTTTTTGTGAGATCATCGCCTTGCTCGTCGGTTCTCCATTTTTCGACCCAGTCTTCTTTTTGTTTTCCAAAATATCTCAAAGAAAATCTTTTAACACCTTCAACAATAACAATTTCTTCTCCGCCCTCATCAATTTTTTCATCCACATATCCGGATGTACGTCTCCAAAGACAAGATGTGGAATTTCCAGTTGCGAGGCTTTTGCAGTTCTTTACAAAATAACCAACTTCTTGCTGGTCTCCAGCTAGTTGTTCTCCCGCCGTGGGTGTTCCGTTTAAATTTGTGAAGTTTAAAGAGTCTTTTTCTCCTAGAAAATTTGTATGATTTGGAATTTCTCGAATTTTAAACTCATACTTAGGCTTTTGTTCAACTCCTTTTGGAGGTTGTGTGGGGGCAGGGTTGGGTTGATCTGGATTTGGTTGTCCAGGGGGAGTTGAGCTAGGTTGTCCAGATTTTTTAACCTCTTCCAACACTTCTTTTGTAATATCTTGGTAGTGAAATGCCATATTTATATCACGTTCAATAATTCTCATGGCGCTGTTCAGAATAGCTCGTTGGTCTATGTTCCTTTGGTTTTTAGATTTGAAATCTGCTCCTCTGCGAATCCCTTGTGTGACCATTAAAGTGATAAACGCTAGAATACTCATGGCAAGTAAAACTTCAATCAGAGTAAAGCCACGTTGAGTTTTAATTGCAACTGCTGTTTTCAATTTGGAACTCCACCGGCATAGTTGACGATATATGTAGTCGCAGAGAAATCCATTTTTTGTTTTGCGCTAGCCTGCCAACTCACTGTTAATCTGAGTTCCTTGATGTTTTTTGAAAAATGATCTGTCATTTTTTTTACGACAGTTAACATCATTTCGTTTTGATTATCTTCGGTAATTAATAAAGAAGTAAGATCTGGAAATTCTAATTCACGGACTTCTGCTTTCCAGTTGAGATCTTTAAAATCACTTCCAAAATCTCCATCTTCAGATTCTGGAATACTCGCATACCCAAGTTGATTGTACTTAAGTTCTAGCTCTGTGAGCTTACTTTTTAAAAGCGATGCAATCACTTGGAGTTTTTCTGCTTTTTTGAGAGAGAAGTTTGTTCCACTCATAGAAGAATTATATACAGTGAAAAAACCAAACAAGATTGTGAGAGCTAGTACAACTTCAATCAGAGTAAAACCGCGTGACTTCATGGTTGTAAATCCTTGAGACGTTTTTCTTCGTTAAAGATTGTCGTTTGTCCGGTCAGAGGGTGGATAATAATTGTATAATTTATTTTATCTTTATTTGTGATGTGAATAGCGGCTTGTGTGACATAACCTTGTGGAAAGAAATATATATAGGCCTTTCCATTTTCAATAATTTTATCTTTAAATTCTACGTCCTTGAAAAAGAAATTGTTCGGCAAAACTTCTTTACGCTTTAAAAGCTTGGTGTCTGGTGCAAAGTCAGTTGTGGGGTTTTCTTCATCTTCATCTGGCTTTTCTTCAGATGCGCTGTCTGCTACAACACGTGCGGATTTGGAGTTAGCAACCTCTACGTAAAAACCTTGTTCAAATGAATTTTTATCTTCTGTTTTTGCCTCTGCTTGAGGTGTGAGTTCAATTACGATACGGTGAAGGGTGTTTGTGAGTCGCGCTTGATTTTGTACTTGTTTTGAAACTACGTTGAGCTTTCTGACAGATGCCTTGATACGATCAACAGTTGAGAATCTGGGAAGCACGAGTACAGCCATGCCTCCCACGAGAGCAAGAACAAGAAGGATTTCTATGAGCGTAAAGCCTTTAGAGTTCTTCACTCGAAAGATCTTTATCAACTCCAGATCCACCTTCTTTTTTATCTTTACCAAGAGAGCGAAGAACAAAAGATGAGCCTGTGTTTTCATAAATTAAATCTGTATTCCAGGAATCCTTTGGGAAGTCTTTAAGATATGGGTTTGGCCCCCAAGATTTACAATCGGATTGCCCTTGTTCAATTAAAGCTTCAAGAGACGGCGGATAACTTCCACAGTCTGTGTAGTAAAGTTGAATAGACTGGGAGACATTGCTCATAATAATTTTTGTTTCACGTACTTTTGCTGTGTCAAATCTTGAAAAAACTTGGCTTCCAATGATTGCAATAAGACCGCCGACAAGTGCTAATACAATTAAAATTTCAATAAGAGTCATACCACGCGAGTTGGAGATAGGGCTGCTTTTAAGAAACGTATTTTTGAGTGCTAAAAATCTAGACATGAAGAATTTCCTCCGACGTTATAAAAATAGATCAATGCAAACGATAGCAGTATTTAGAATGAAATCACAGACTAGACTCACTGCATCTGCATAAAAAGGCAAATTGTTTACAAAAAGTTGCCTCAGATTTGCGCTAAATCCAGTAGGTTAGAGCATGAGTTTAAGACTGTAACATAACCCTTTGATTCAACTGATTTTTTAAAAAATGTGCTTATCAAAATCTTAAAATAATCCGATGAGAGAAAATATAAGATTGTGGGGGATAGAGATGCGTTCATTGCATAAAAAACATATCACAATTGTTTTTATTCTTTTTTTAACACTCGTGTTGATTCTTGGATTTCAAAACTGCGGCAAGAACATGCAAACATTAAAAGACTATGAGGTTCTTGGTTCGGGTGGTCCTATTGGCGGCGGTGGCCCAAGCGCTCTTGATCCGATTGGGATATTCCTTGTCGGTATTGGTTCTCAGGCGTCAAGTTACGATTTAAATAGATTTTACTGGCACAATACAGATGGTGCGCAATTGAATACGCACTCTATTGGTGGGACATTTTTTATACATAACTATATGGCCCTTGATGATATAGGTTCCGCTAACAACGGCCCTGCTGATCGTATACAAGATGTAGCAACTCTAGAGCGAAAGTTGAACACGACAACAAACGAGCATGAAAGCCGTATTGTGATTTACTCGGGTGCAGACTTTCAGCCAATCCGCTCCTTAGTGTTACCGAAAGTTCCAGGAAGCATGGTGTATCAATTTTATTTATACTCTGTAGGTGATCGCGATAGTGACCAAAAAAGAGATCTTTTGTTAATGGCACTACGAAGCACATTTGGATCTGCTACGGTAGCTCCAGTAAGTAGTAATCGTGCAAGATTTAAGGTTATTTCTTCTCAAACGCTAAATGACGTTCAAGCTGAGTTTGAACTTCCAGTTGATCTCACGAACACAAGCATAGGTTTTAGTTACTCTCAAGAAGCGAATGTTACAGGAGATTCTCAAAAAGAGTACATGTTTAGGTATTTTTCATATGATTATACAACAAGCACATATACTTTAAAATACTACAGTTACTCATTGAACGGAGCTTTTGCTGAGAATGATCTTTCTTCGTTATCCAATTATTTTCCAAATTACCTACAAGATATCACGCAAGATGGAGTCGCAGAAATTATTTATATCACTGAGGCTGTATCTGTGATTGGAACAAGACTTAGAATTTACAATTACCAAACCAAAGCTCTTATATCTGAACTTGAAGTAGAGGATGTTGTAGGCGTCTACTCGGGAGAACGCGTTAAACCTATTCGGTATTCAAACGTAAATCAATTTGATTACTTTTTTCTTAAGAGTTATCAACTAACACCATCTGTGGAAGAGATAGATGCTGTTATAGTAGATATAAACGGAAGTGTTTTAGTTGAAAGTGTTAAAGATCAAATCATATCTCAAGCAAGTGATATTGTAGATAATCTGAAGGTAACAGCTGACTATGACAATGATGGAACAGAAGACATTCTCGCTGTTATCAATGATGGATCATGTTTTGGGCAACCCACAAAAGAAATTTTGATTGTCTCAGGAAAGACTTTTGAAAGACTTCACGAAGTTTCTCTCAAGAACTCTGAGAATAACTGCGATTATTATTTTGGCTATCCAACGACACTATTGTTACTAGAAAATGGTGTTGTACGAGACTTGTATCTTGGAGGATCAACTCCATGAAGAAATTGAAGGCTCAAAAATCAATCAGACGGGTTGTACTTTTAGGAGTCGGGGTATTGCTCGTCGTCTTGTTTCAAAATTGTGGAAAGCCATCTGATTCTGGATCCGGAGATCTAGGTTCAGCTGGGCTTAGCAGGGGATTAGTTCACTACAGTTCGCCAGCAGGAACCAAAGCTGTCATTCATGGAGTTACAGGTGAGTTAATCGAGCAACGAAATTACACTCCCGGCGTTTTTGAGTATAGAATTGCGGTTATTGGTGATGTTGTGGGAGAAAACGGTCCCGACGGAATTGAGGATTATTTAGTTTATAACTCTAGACAGGCTTTTGTAAATCCCAACAGAGTTGTCTCGCAAAGAAAATTTGTTATTCGATCTGGAAAGGACGATGAAGCGAAATTAGAAAAGGTATTTCCAGATTATTCGGTTCCTTCGACATTGAATTTTGCTCCAACAGTGACTGTCATAGACGATATAAATGAAGATGGGATCTCTGACATAATGACTTTAAGCCCAAGAAATAGATTTGAAGTTCCTTCAACATCAAATTTAACAACAACAGAGATTCAAATTTTTTCAGGCAGAGATTTAATGCCCATTAAGCTTATTAATATTGCAGATAATACCGGTTCTCATGAATATAGTTTTGAAGCGCAATCACACGTATTTATGTCGACAAAGAAAGATTTAATTTTCTCTATTAGGGTCAATTATCAGTTTCAAGGGTTTCTGTTTGTGGATGTTCCAACCTCGACATCATTGGTTTACGATTTGAGTTATAATCAGAATGCGGTTGGGTCAACTTTGAATTTTGATTTTAATGAAGATGGAAAAGCCGATTATGCATATGTGGACTATAATTCAAAAAAAATAGTAGTTGAATCCTTTGTTGTAGGCCAAGATATCCCCGATATTGATTACTCGTCCTTAACTGTTCCAGACCAGTGGAGAGATTTATATCCAGATCTCGTTGATTGGGATGGAGATGCCTTGCCAGAACTTGTTGTTACTTACTCTAGAAATATTGGAAACTCTTCATTGAATGAATATATGGTCCGAATTTATGAACTAAGAGACTATGAAACGCCTTTGGCTACACTCAAAGCGGAGGCAAACCAATATATTTATTTTGCTCGCCATATTTCTGACATCAACGGTGATAGAAAAAAAGATTTTATGCTCGCTCTCAGGGATCGTCAGGATACACAGGGTTTTCTAGCAAAAATCCAAGTGGTGGAGCCAACATCAGGCCTCGAGTTGTATTCCATAATTCCGCCTCGGGAGAATAACTCCAGTTACTCGAATAGCATGTGGAATTCATTTTTCTTGAGATACCTGAATCTTTAACTCGAGACTTGAGTCTAGTATTGAATCGTAAGTCGAGCTGCACGTCATCTCCAGTAGAAAAAACTTAACATAAGTATTTGAATTTACTAAAATCTTAGATGTGAGTTTAGATTGACGTCTAAGGTTTTCATCTGAGGTGATAGCGTGCCAGTTTTTGAATATCGTGGAATTGACAAAGCAGGTAAAACAGTTCGTGGAATTGTGGATTCCGATAATCAAAGGACCGCTCGCCTGAAGCTTAAGCGAGATGGAATTTTTATTACAGAGTTAAGTAATAAACAAAGAGCGCAAGTTAAGAAGACATCGGCAAAATCTTCAACATCCAGCAAAGTAAACGTAGAAGACCTTTCAAGTATGACGCGTCAGTTGGCAACACTTGTAAAAGCTAACATTCCCCTCGTGGAATCTCTTTCTGCTATTTCAGAGCAAGTTGAAAACCCAACTCTTAAAGAGGCCATTTCTGATATTCGAAATAATGTGAATGAAGGATCTCCTCTGCACAGGGCAATGAGAAAGTATCCTAAAATTTTTAATAATATTTATGTCTCGATGGTAGAGGCAGGGGAAGCTTCTGGAACCTTGGATATAATTTTACTAAGGCTTTCTGAGTTTACAGAGGCGCAAAATGAATTAAACCAAAAAATAAAATCCGCAATGACGTACCCGGTAATTATGATGGTCTTTACAATTGGTATGCTCTTTGTTCTTTTTATCTTTGTGATACCCAAGGTCACTGCTATTTTTGAACAAATGGATAAGCAGCTCCCTTGGTACTCTCAGATTGTCATAGATATTTCGGGTGTGATGGTCAACTACTGGCACATGATTATTATTGGAGCGGTGGCAGCTTGGCTTATGTTCAAATCTTGGAAGGCAACTCCTGCGGGAGCTGCAAAGTGGGATGAGATTGTGCTCAAACTGCCAGTCGTGGGAAAGTTGGCAAGAATGATTGCTGTGAGCCGGTTTACACGAACGTTGTCAACGCTACTCGCAGGTGGGGTTCCAATGCTACAATCAATGGATATTGTGAGAAACGTAGTCGATAATCATGTTTTGGCTAAAGCTGTTGAAGAGGCAAGAGATAATATTTCAGAAGGGGAGTCGATTGCAGGACCCCTTAAAAAGTCAGAAGAATTTCCGCCTCTGGTCATTACAATGATCAATATTGGAGAAAAAACAGGCGAACTAGAGAATATGCTCACTCAAGTAGCAAATGCTTATGACTTTCAAGTTAAGAACCAAATTCAGGGATTAACGAGTTTATTAGAACCTATCATGATTGTTGTGATGGGAATGGTTATTGGTGTGATTGTTTTTGCAATCATGGTACCAATTATGGAAATGTCAAATATTGGTGTATAGATAGAGAGGCACAGATGGCTTTAGAGACCGTTGGAAATATCTTACTAAAATCTACGAGTATGAATGAGAGCGAGATTTCGACTCTCTTTCAAACAGATGTCGTGGAGGGCGGTAAGTTAGGAGAGCATCTCTCAAAGAAAAACTATGCATCACCTGATGAAGTTCTAAATGAACTGTGTAAGCATCTGGGCGTTGATTTCATTAAAGACATTCCCGTTAACGATATTCCTGTAGATTTAATCCGAAATATTCCTATCAACTATGCGAAGTCATATTCAATTCTTCCTTATAAAGAAACTCCTTCTACAATTATAGTTCTCACTTCGAATCCTCTTAATTATAAAATACTGGATGATTTAAGAGCGTTGTTTGACAAAAATGTTCAGGCGTTGGTTGCAACAACTTCTAAAATTCAAGACGCTATCAATAAAGTTTACGAAAAATCAACGGCATCACTTCAGGGACTCGATGAAATAGAGAGTGAAGAGTATGATTTGGATGAACCTATTATTGACTTACTCGAAGCAGGAGATGATGAGGCCCCAGTTATCAAGCTTGTCAACACTCTGTTGTTTCGTGCAGTCAAAGAGAAAGCATCCGATATACATATTGAGCCCTATGAAAAAGATATGGTTGTAAGATTTAGAATTGACGGTGTTTTATATGATATTTTTAAACCGCCAAAGAAACTTCAAAATGCAATTACATCGCGTATTAAAGTGATGGGTAACTTAAATATTGCAGAAAAAAGACTCCCACAAGACGGACGCATTCCTTTGAAGCTTGCAGGAAAAGATATAGATATTCGTTTGAACTCTGTTCCGACGGCGTTTGGTGAAAGACTTGTGATGCGTCTTCAGGATAGATCGAATGTCATTTTAGAGCTTGAACAACTAGGTTTTTCTGAGGAGTTCTTAAGAAAAATGGGTGATCTGCTTGAGAAGACATATGGAATTATTCTTGTTACAGGGCCTACAGGTTCTGGTAAGTCTACGACACTGTATGGAAGTTTGATGAAGATGAATAGTATTGATAGAAATATCATTACTGTTGAAGATCCGGTGGAACAAAGGATACATGGTATAGGACAGATCCAGGTCAATTCAAAAATTGGACTGACCTTTGCCAGTGGATTAAGATCTATTCTTCGTCAAGATCCTGATGTCATAATGATCGGGGAGATTCGTGACTATGAAACGGCAGAGATTGCAATTAACTCCTCACTCACAGGTCACTTGGTTTTATCTACGATTCACACGAACGATTCGGCGGGAGCCATTCCGAGACTTTTAGATATGGGGTGTGAACCTTTCTTGATTGCATCGTCATTGCTTGGAGTTGTTGCGCAAAGGCTTGTGAGAGTTTTATGCCCACATTGTAAGGTTCCGCATGAAGTGACAGATTCCGAACTTGTTACATTAGGAGTCACTCGTGAGCAAGCTCAGAGAGCGAATGTACACAAGGCCGTGGGTTGTACTCAGTGTAACCAAAAAGGATATATTGGTCGAACAACGGTGTGTGAATTGCTCATTTTATCAGAAGAAGTGAGGCAGTTGATTCTTCAGAGATCTGATGGTGGAAGCATTAAAAAAATGGCGATCAGCCAAGGAATGAAGACGCTTCGTGAAGATGGTATTCGCAAGGTTTTAATGGGAATTACTACGATTGAAGAACTCTTAGCAAATACCCAAGTCGATGACTAAGGTACCAGGTCGCTTTTCCGAATTGTATAGGTTATTTTTGATTTGAAGAGTAAAAAATACCAACTTAATTTAATTACAAAAAATAATTGAACTCTTTTTTTTGTTTCAACTTGGGTGTATTGATCTCCTATGTGGGTATGGGTAACGGTCTTAAGTGGTATTCTTGCGTTTTCATCATATGCGGAAAGTTCTTCGCAGTGCCGCGTTTATTTTTCTGAATTCAAGAGATTAGAGAATCCTCTTAAAGTTCAAAGATTTTTAGAACGCAGAGGTCTTGATGCCAATTTTATATCTGTAAAACGAGGAGATTCTTCTTTTACTGTTTATTATAACAACGACAAAGTATTGCAGTTTAATTTATTTTTGAGTTTTTACGATGTGACATACTCACATACGCTCAAAATCGAAAGTGCCTATAGAGGAAGAGGTTTGGGAACAGTTGGTTATTTACTGTTGGTTCGTGAACTCTATTTACGTGATAAAACTATCTTAGGAAGTGACGTCACACTGAGTAAGGATGCTTTATCTATTTGGAGAAGGTTCGAGACCATGGGATATGCCAAAGATCATGGTTTTTATTTTCAAATAGAAGAGAGCATTCTAAATAAAAGTGCGCAATGGAAAGAAATAGATGAAATTTTAGAGAGATCTCCAAGGCCGCGCTCCTTCTTTGAACACATCTACCGAAAAATAATCGATTTCTAATAAGGCGCCTGCCGACTTTTTGATGACCAACGCGTTAGACGCGTTGGTCATCA